>CAZTKU010000092.1:0-11523 GCA_964614245.1 uncultured Ignavibacteriaceae bacterium | reverse complement strand
TGCCGCAGTCAGATGGCGGAGGTGTTCTTGAAGTCCTTCGATCCATCGCTTGAAGTGTACTCCGCCGGAACCACGCCCGCCGCGCAGGTACATCCGAAAGCTGTCGCGGTCATGAAGGAGGTGGGAATCCATCTCGACGGTGCTCTTCCGAAGGATGTCGGCCGCTTTATCAATGAGGCCTTCGACTACGTCATCACGGTCTGCGACAACGCAAAGGAAACATGCCCGGTGTTTATCGGTCAAGTCAAACACCGCGTGCACCTGGGCTTCGAAGACCCCGCCGAAGCCAAAGGAACCGATGATGAAGTGACAGTTGTATTCACGCGGGTTCGAGATGAAATCAGGAAAGTGCTTGGCCAGTTCTACTCTCAGACGATGAAACAGGAATAGGCAAGATGGGCAGCATTCGTAAACGACTCTCATTCATCGACAGATACCTTACCTTCCTGATCTTTCTTACAATGTCTGTCGGTGTCTTACTCGGCTATCAATTTCCCTCGATCGCGGGCCTCTGGGATACATTCAAGTCGGGGACCACAAACATCCCGATCGCTGTCGGTTTGATCCTGATGATGTATCCGCCGTTGGCGAAGGTTCGCTATGAAGAACTCCCCATCGTTTTCAAGAACACGCGGCTCTTATTTCTTTCTTTGATTCAGAATTGGATCGTCGGGCCAATCGTTATGTTTTTGCTTGCCATTATCCTCTTGCCTGACAAGCCTGAGATGATGGTGGGTGTCATTCTGGTGGGGCTCGCACGATGCATTGCTATGGTTTTGGTTTGGAACGACCTTGCGAAAGGCGATGCCGAACTTGCGGCTGGACTCGTTGCCTTCAATGCTCTTTTCCAGGTTTTGCTTTATTCCGTGTATGCCTATGTTTTCATCACGGTTCTGCCTCCCATTTTCGGACTGAGCGGTGCAATTGTCAGGGTTTCCATCGGTGAAATAGCATCAACAGTTCTCGTCTATTTGGGGGTGCCCTTCGCGGCAGGAATCGTAACTCGACTGATCCTCGTCAGGCTGAAGAGCAAGGAGTGGTACCACAGCACTTTCATTCCGAAGCTCTCACTGATCACACCCATCGCTCTTCTCTTTACGATCTTCGTGATGTTCTCACTCAAGGGAGAGTTTATCGTCCAGCTGCCCCTCGATGTGATTCGTGCAGCAATCCCTTACTCGATCTACTTCGCTGTGATGTTTTTCATAACGTTCTACATGGCGCATCGAATGGGAGCCCCGTACGCCAAGACAACGACGGTGGCATTCACGGCAGGAAGCAATGACTTCGAGCTGGCAATCGCTGTAGCGGTGGCGGTCTTTGGCATTAACTCGGGCGTCGCCTTCGCGACGGTGATCGGGCCTCTCGTTGAAGTGCCGGTCCTCATCAGTCTCGTCAACGTGTCACTCCGGTTCCAAAGAAAGTACTTTGCCGCAGCAGAGCAAGCCGGGACGTGAGATCCACCTGCCATTAGCCAGATTCCTGGGGTCTCCCGCCAAAATGCATGGCGGGCAGGCCAGAGACTTCGGGAATCTTTCCCCTCGAGGCATCTTGCGAAAGCGAGATGCCTTTACGTCTTTCCTGGATTGACAAACAGATAAAAAAAGAATAAGCTACATCGAGAACAAACAGGCAAGGATCGCACAGTGAACTGCGTAGCATTTGTGGCCAAGTTCATGGAAACCCTCACGCTCATCCAAGCGCCGGGAACAGAGATCGTCCTCACGTTCTCTCGAGTGCCACCCGCTTGGTCTCGTCTATCATTCAGGACTGGTCTGCTGACGTCAGCTCAGTCACCAACGGGATTACGTAGTTGACGCTGACAATAACTCGATCGACCCAACTAACAATGAAAGGAGCAATCATATGGCTAGAGTAGCACGAGAAATGGTGGAGAAGGCAGGCGTCAACGTCGAGCAGTTGGTGGAACTGTTGGTCAAGAACGCCGCCGCCGAACTGACCACCTTCTATTACTACACGATTCTGCGTGTGAACCTGATCGGACTCGAAGGGGAAGGAATCAAAGAGATTGCAGAGACCGCACGCATTGAAGATCGTAATCACTTCGAGGCGCTGGTGCCCCGCATCTACGAACTCGGTGGCAAACTGCCGGACAACATGAAGACCTTCCACGACGCATCGGCCTGTCCACCTGCCAACCTGCCGAAGGATCCGACGGACATCAAGGCGATGCTCAAGGTGCTGGTGGAAGCCGAGCGGTGTGCGGTACGGGGATACAGCCATATCTGCAACTTGACTGCGGGCAAGGACCACCGGACATACGATTTGTGTCTCGCTATCCTCAACGAGGAAGTCGAGCACGAATCGTGGTTCTCCGAGTTCCTGGGTGAGGGTCCCTCTGGACACTTCCTGCGACGAGGTGAGACCTCTCCGTTCGTATCCAAGTTCCTGAGATAGGTTCCGAATCTGGCGAGGGGGGATCCGAAACCGAGCCGGATCTGCCCCAACGTCGGCCAGCACAGCGAAAGCACCAAGGGAAGGTGGAGAAGCGTACCTTTACCAAAAGAGAGCTTCGCCGATATAACGGCAGGAATGGCGCACCGGCATTTATTGCCTACGAGGGAAAAATCTATGACGTATCTCGAAGTTTCCTTTGGCAGAATGGGAAGCACCAGGCCACCCACGCCGCGGGTACCGATTTGACCAGCAGCCTGGCTGAAGCGCCCCATGGTGCAGACGTGCTCAAGAAGTTTCCTATCATTGGATTACTGAAAGAAAAGTAGCCTGAATGTTCAGATGTGATGAACGCCACCCGCGACTGCCCTTTGTCACTGTTCGGCGGTATGACGGACGGTTGCCGATTCTCCTGGGTCGGCCCTCTCCTCGGCTCTTCATTTGCTGCCCTGGCGTACCATCTCACGCTGGAAGAACAATAGCATTGACCCAATCCTTGAGGCTGCCATGACTCTTCTGAAGGCAAGAAGTCAACGCCTATCTTTTTCCCTGATTGTATTTCTCTGCCTGCAGGTTGTCCAACTCTACGGCCAAACTTCAGCAGAGAATCCAACTGCGTATGATCGGCAAGAAGTGATGATCGCAATGCGCGACGGCGTCCGGCTGAACACGGTGATCTTCACTCCGAAGATCCGGAACGAGCCCCTGCCGTTTCTGATCCTCCGAACGCCGTACGGCGCGAGCAGGAATCCTGCACCCGATAAGGCGGACTATTTGAAAGACCTCGCCGCAGATGGCTATGTCTTCGTGCTCCAGGATATTCGCGGGCGATACAAATCAGAGGGGGTGTTCGAGATGCAACGGTTCTCACGGGACAGGAGAGACCCGAAATCGATCGACGAGAGCACAGACACGTATGATACGATCGACTGGCTGCTGAAGAATGTCGCAAGCAATAATGCTCGGGTCGGTGTGCTGGGGATCTCGTACAGCGGCTGGCTCACCGTGATGGCAACGCTTGAGCCTCATCCTGCGCTCAAAGCTGTGTCGGAACAGGCAACGCCGGCCGATATGTTTCTGGGAGACGATTTTCATCACAACGGTGCGTTTCGCTTAAGCTACGGCTTCGAATATGCGTTCATGGAGGAGGCTTCGAAAGTCGACACCTTGTTCCCCTTCGACAAATACGATACCTATGAATGGTATTTGCAGCTCGGACCCCTGTCGAATGTGAACGGCAAATATTTCCACGGAAAGCTTCCGACGTGGAATGACTTCGTCAATCACCCCAACTATGACGAGTTCTGGCAGAAGCAGTCACTGATCTATCGGTTGGACGCACCGACGGTTCCCACCATGCACGTTGCGGGGTGGTGGGATCAAGAGGATTTCTACGGACCGCTTAAGGCGCACGAGGTACTGGAAAGAAAGGACACCAGGAACCTGAATTACCTCGTAGTTGGACCGTGGAACCATGGCGGCTGGGGACACGGTGATGGGAGGACACTGGGGAAAGTTGCTTTCGACACTGCCACGGCAAAAACCTTCAGGGAAAACGTACAGGCCCCATGGTTCGCTTATTTTCTGAAGAACAAAGGCACAGGAAACTTCCCTGAGGCACTCAGCTTCCAAACAGGATCGAACGTCTGGCGGACGTACGATCAATGGCCGCCCAAAAAGAACGTAATACTCCAAGGTCTGTATTTTCATGCGGATGGAAAGTTGTCTTTCGATCCACCACGGCCAAGCGATGGTGAGCAATTCGACAACTACGTTTCGGATCCGGCGCATCCTGTCCCCTACAGGCCCCGACCGGTTGAAGCAACCTATGGACGAGGGTCGCGATGGTCTACCTGGCTGACCGAGGACCAGAGATTCGTCCACCTCCGCCCCGATGTGCTGAGCTGGGAGACCGAACCGCTCACGGACGATGTTACCGTTACCGGCGACATCGTCGCGCTCCTGTTTGCCTCGACATCCGGCACGGACAGCGACTGGATCGTTAAGCTCATTGATGTGTATCCGGAAGACTATCCGAAGGATCGAAGGATGGGTGGATATCAGTTGATGGTGGCCAACGATGTGTTCCGCGGCCGATTTCGAAAGAGTTTTGAAAAACCAGAACCGATCAAGCCCGATGAAGTCAATGAGTACGCTATCGACCTGCACAGCAACGATCACACCTTCCTGAAGGGGCACAAGATCATGGTGCAGGTTCAAAGCACGTGGTTTCCGATCATCGACAGGAATCCTCAGAAGTACGTTGAAAACATTTTTCTGGCAAAAGACTCCGACTATCAGTCAGCAACCCAGAGGGTCTATCGCTCTGAACGCTATCCGTCACGCATAGCACTTCCCATCATAAAGAAATAAGGAGATCCAGGTAAGCCTATGAAACCAGGAATTCCGCTCAACATCCTCGCGGCGTCGGTCCTTGCACTCGTTCTCGCTGCGAATCCGGCGCCCGCTCAGTCAAAGCCGGACACGGTTATCTTCAAGACTTCGCTCGGCGATCTTACGATTGCCCTGTTCAATCGCACGGCGCCTGTCACCGTGAAGAATTTCCTCGCCTACGTCGACAGTGGCTTCTATAACGGCACGATCTTCCACCGTGTCATCCCCGGATTCGTTATCCAAGGTGGAGGATACAACAAGAACCTCGTTCGTCGCCCGACATTCCCTCCCATCAAGAATGAGTCGGACAACGGATTGAAGAATGAGCGCGGCACACTTTCCATGGCGCGAACGCAGGATCCCAACAGCGCCACATCACAATTTTTCGTTAGTCTGGTCGACAATTCCGGCCTGGATTTCAAAGGTGAAGGTACTGGGTATGCCGTCTTCGGCAAGGTGATTGCGGGTATGGATGTCGTCGACAAGATCGCGAAGGTGCAGACTGAGACGCGCGGTGGGTTCCAGGATATCCCGAAAGATCCCGTCTTCATCATCTCGGCGAAACGAAAGTAGCCGCTCGCCCGGGGTGCAGATTCTTCAGTCTCCCAATCGTTAACCTGGTTTTGGCGTGAATCGACTCGTGCGCCGTTCCCTGGTCCTGCTTCGCATGATCGCGATCGCAGGGCTTGTCGCCATCCTCTTCTGGACCGTTGCCCTCATGATCTTCGAAGAGAAGTTCATCTATTTCCCTCACAAATATCCTCGTGGTATGTACGAGGACGCACGGTTCATTCCGGGCCTCAAGGATTGCTGGATAACGACCGAGGATGGTGTCAAGATTCACGGATGGTTTGCGGCTGCGGACAGCGCACTTGCGACGCTCATCATGTCGCACGGGAATGCGGGCAACATCTCTCATCGAATTCCCATCATACGGGAGCTCCAGCGCCGCAAATTCAACGTGCTGATGTACGACTACCGCGGCTACGGCCGGAGCGAGGGCTCGCCTGACGAAGAGGGAATCTACAAAGATGGGCGGGCAGTATTCGACTATGCGCTGAAGTTGCCGGAGGTTGATCCGCAGCGTGTCCTCCTCTGGGGCACAAGCCTCGGCGGGGCGGCTGCGGTCGACGTCGCTCTGCATCGCCGGGCAGCCGGCCTCATCCTCGAGTCCACGTTTTCGTCCGCCAAAGACGTGGCGCGCACCATCTATCCTTTCCTCCCTGTGCACTTGGTACTCCGGAGTCAGTTCAACTCGGCAGAGAAAATCCAGAACATCACGATCCCCGTCCTCGTGATGCATGGCAATCGTGACTCGATCATACCGATCGCACTGGGGCGCAAGCTGTTCCGGGCTGCAAACGATCCAAAGGAATTCTACGAGATCACCGGTGCCGACCACAACGACACCTTCTTCACCGGCGTCAACGCCTACTACGATAAGGTCTCTCTCTTTGCCCGGACAGCCCTCCCTCTCCCTGCGGCTCAGCGCCCATAGCCTATCACTGCAACCTTTTGCAGAATTCGTCAGTCTAATGAGATCGGCCTAGCGTCTCTCTTACAGCAGTCCCAGTTCTGGCTCAACGCCGTAACCTTTGCAGAGGTGTGGCGTATCTGTACAGCGAGGCACCACGTGGACTCCCTTGAATAACCCCTTTTTCAACGAGGTTTGGCATGAAGAAGAAAATCATCATTTCGTCCTTCGTCATCGTTATCGTCGTCGTCGCTGCGGTTCTTTTCATAGGGAATTCGAACTCTTCAAAAGACGAGCAACTCCCGAAGGTTAAGGTGACAAAGGGGACGATCATCGACAAAGCTCTTGCAGTGGGGACCATTGAGCCTGAGATCGAAATCTCGGTCAAGTCCAAGGTGTCGGGAGTTGTGAAACACATCTTTGTCGATGTTGGACAATATGTCAAGGCCGGCCAGCTGTTGCTGGAGGTGAGGCCTGATCCAACGCCACTCGAGCTCGCCGACGCCAAGCGTCAGGCTCAGCTGGCACAGGTCGACGTCGACAACCTGAAGAAGGACCGCTCACGACAGGAGGTCTTGTTCAAGAACAAGTTGATTTCGGACAAGGAGTTCGAAGACTTCCAGAAGCGATATGACGAAGCAGGGCTCCGCCTCCAGATCGCCAGCGAGAAGCTCGCGTTGTTCGAGAGCGGAAAAGTGAAGATCGGCGACACCCAGATCGAATCGATCGTCAAGGCACCGATTGACGGCTTCGTGCTCAACCGCGCGATTGAGGTGGGAGATCCCGTCACCCCGCAAACGTCCTTCATGGAAGGGACCGTGCTGATGAAGATGGCGAACATGGAGCGATTGCTCTTCAAGGGGACCGTGGACGAAATCGATGTAGGAAAGATGAAAGAGGGTATGGAGGTTGAGATCAAGGTCGGAGCGTTGCCAACCGACACGGTCAAAGGTGTCCTGCGCAAGATTTGGCTGAAGGCAGAAAAGAAAGAGAATGCGACCGTATTTCCGATTGAGATTCTGATCCCGGGCACCCGCAAAGCTACGCTCCGAGCCGGCTATTCCGCGAATGCGCACATCATCATCCAGCGGAAAGACAGTGTGTTAGTGATCCCCGAACGAGTCGTCACATTCAGAAACGATTCTTCCTTTGTCAAAGTCGCCCTCGGTCCCAACACGGACCAGGAGAAGCCCATCAAAACCGGTCTGAGCGATGCGATCAATATCGAAGTGGTGTCGGGCTTGAAGGAGGGAGACGAGGTGCTGGAAAAGCCGGTAAAGAAGATTGACTAGATTTCGAACTGCGAATTGACAATTGCGAATCAAAGACCAAAAGTATCGCATTGAGTAATTGAGGATTGCGAAGTGAGAATCGCGAATTGAGTAGCAGGTCAAGCGATGAATTCTGAAGAACTCAAGAATCGGACGAAGCATTTTGCACTTCGGGTGCTCCGCTTCGTTGACTTACTGCCGAGAGGCAGGACGCAAGATGTCTTGGCAAAGCAATTAGTCAGGGCTGCGACCTCGGTCGGTGCGAACTATCGCGCCGCCTGCAAAGCACGTTCGAAGGCTGACTTCATCTCGAAGATTACTATCGTTGAGGAAGAAGCCGATGAAACACAATATTGGCTGGAGTTGATTGCTGCTCACGAAAAAGTGGATGAGAATGAAATCACGGAGTTGCTGAAAGAAGCAATGGAATTAACGGCAATTTTCACGGCATCGGGTAAAACTGCGAAGCGAACCAGATGACCAGCTCTATTCGAAATTGCCAATCCGCACTTTGCAATCACTGATGTGAAGTGTCCATGGGCGGCCAAGCTAATTCGAAATTCCTAATCCGCAATTCGAAATCTCTCTTATGAATCATCTCCGCACCATCATCCAGGAATTCTACCTGGACCTCAAGGCTCAGAAGCTGCGGGCGTTCCTGACAATGTTTGGAATCGTCTGGGGAACTGTAACCATCATCGTGCTGATTGCATTCGGCGTGGGCTTCAAGAAACAGATGTCCATCAGCATGCACGGCATCGGCGAGAGCATTGCCATCATGTTCCCGGGGAAGACAACCAAAGCTTGGGAAGGGTTTGGCATTGGGCGGCCTATGAGCTTTGTTGAGGAAGATACCAAGCTGCTCGCGAGCCGGGTGCGGGGCATCAAGGCCATCAGTCCAGAGTTTGGCCGACGGACAATGACGCGCGTCGGACAAAACATCCTGACACCCCTTGTGTCGGGAATCTACCCGATCTATGCTGATATGCGCAACATCATTCCGGAGCAAGGCGGGCGCTTCATCGACGATCTCGACATGAAACAACGACGGCGTGTGTGTGTCATCGGTGACAAGGTCAAAGAGTTCTTGTTCGGCGAAAGCAACGCCATCGGAAAGATCCTCTACGTTGGTCAGGTTCCGTTCACGGTCGTTGGCGTGATGCAGAAAAAGACGCAGAACTCCTCCTACAATGCCCGCGACAAGGACCGGATTTTCATCCCTGCATCGACGCATTCATCCATCTACGGGTCCATCCACCTCAACAATATCATCTATCAGGTGGAAGACCCGCGGCAATCCGAGGAAGTGAGCGAGCAGGTGCGTCAGGCACTCGCCAAGCGCTACAAATTCGATCCGACCGATAAGGATGCGGTTTGGATATGGGATACGTCGATGTTCGATAGATTCATTTTCTACTTCTTCCTGGGATTCAACATCTTCATGGGCCTGATTGGCAGCTTCACGCTCGGCGTTGCCGGCATCGGTGTCGCGAACATTATGTTCATTGTTGTTCAGGAACGAATAAGGGAGATTGGTGTCAAGCGGGCAGTGGGGGCAAAGCGATCAAATATCCTTTTCCAGTTCTTCATGGAAACGTTTTTCGTGGTCGGCCTGGGGTCAGCGATCGGGTTCTTCATTGCCTTCGGAATCATAACGGCCCTTCAATACGTTCCCATCAAGGAATATGTCGGCACCCCCGATCTCTCCTTCGAGGTGGCTTTGGCGACAGTGATCATACTCAGCGTCATCGGGCTGGCCGCCGGCCTGATGCCCGCCCGACGCGCCGCCAACCTCGATGTTGTGGAATGTTTGAGGGCATAGGAGGATTGTCAATTTTCAATTGCCGATTTTCGATTTTTAGGTGGCGGTCGTAAGTCACAGACGGTACATCCAAAATGTATCTCGAATTGCTTAAAGAATTCTTCCAAGATCTCCGAGCCCATCGGACCCGCGCGATGTTGACGCTGATTGCGATTACGTGGGGGACCGTAGCCGTGGTGCTTCTGCTCTCCTTCGGCGAGGGGCTCGGCAATCAGATGATGAGCGGCTTGCTCAACGCGGGCGACAGGATCATGATCATCTACGGAGGAGAGACCGGAAAGACTTTCGAGGGACTTCCGAAAGGACGGCGCATCCGCTTGGTGGAGGATGACGTGGACCTTCTCGGCCGCGCCATTCCAGCCATCGACATGATCTCGCCGCAGTATCGCAGGAACATCACGCTCACCTACGGCAAGTTTTCGATCACGACCGAATGTGAGGGGGTCAATCCTCTCTTCGAAGAGATGCGGCGCATGTACCCGAGCGCAAATGGAAGATTCTTGAATGATGTGGATGTCGTTGAGCAGCGTCGCGTGCTGTTCCTCGGTGCGGAGATCGCGAAAGACATCTTCAAGGAAGAAGACCCTGTCGGCAAGTCGATCATGGTCGACAACATTCCCTTCACCGTCGTCGGCGTCATGCAGAAGAAGCTCCAGACCTCGATGAACAACGGGCCTGACGTCCGTCGCGCGATCATTCCGTACTCAACGTTTCGCACGTCATACGGCAACATCTACGTGAACACCCTCGTCGTGCGACCCACGGATCCGAGCCAGCAGGAACGGGTCAAGAGCGAGATCTACAGGGTTCTGGGAAGCAAGTACAAGTTTGACCAGACCGATGAGCGTACCCTGGGAATCTGGGATTTCATCGAGGCCGAAAAGATCAGCCGGAAGATCGGTCTCGGCGTGTCGATTTTTCTCTTCTCCGTCGGCGCCCTGACGCTCTTGATCGCCGGCGTCGGAGTTGCCAACGTGATGTACGTGGTGGTCAAGGAGCGGACGCGAGAAATCGGCATCAAGATGGCCGTCGGCGCCCGCCGCGGCTACATCTTATCCCAGTTCATCTTTGAGGCGTTATTCCTCGCATTCATCGGCGGCGCTATCGGCATGCTGTTCTCGTACGGCGTCATCTCCGCTGTGCGGATGATCCCTATGGAGGACGGGATCAACGCGATGCAATTTCTCGGCAGGCCTATCCTCTCCCTCACGACCATGTTCATGACAAGCGGTATTCTTGCCATCATCGGTTTGCTCGCCGGTTTTTTCCCCGCTCGAAAAGCCGCAAGCGTTGACCCCGTGGAATCCCTCCGGTACGAGTAGTCCAATTCCCACTCCGCTTGAGTGATGCCTGTCCTGCGTGCTTTGCGCGTGTCGCCGCATAGCAAAAAGCCATAGCCTGTGATGTATCGAGGTTCACCAGCAGCCGGTCTTGCCGGTCGTAGGCGGATGTGCTATATTGGAATCGGCAGACAAATCGCCAGCGGAAGAAAGGGATTGTGGCAACTGGTTTGTTTCCTCGGCTGCGCGAAGCTGTGTTCTTTCACGGCGTATTGCAGCCTAATCCTAAATTAGACAGCCACAGCAGAAATCAAATCATGCCCACTGGAAAGCAAACTTGGCAACGGGTATTGCGATATTCGTCTTCGAATGTCAGCCAAAGCACCGTGCGGAGGCACTACGAGCAATACCGACAAGAGAATGGTATTCCTTTTCGTTGTGACAATTCCGCGTGTGTTTTCCACAGCCATCCGCTGCAATGGAATGGGCAATCACTTCCTCTTATACTTGATCACATCAATGGTGTCCGGAAAGACAATAGTCCTAAGAATCTACGATACTTGTGTCCGAACTGCGACTCTCAGTTATTCACTCGCGGCGGAAGAAACAAGGGTCGAGTAAAGATCTCTGAAGGCGGCTACGCCCTGAAGTCACACGAGGGAAAGTTCCATTACACGCTTGTTGCTGAAAGTGGGCATTATCGTTTGTCAGGTGGAAACGCCAAACTTCACAGGTCACGTAAGTCAGCTAAACCATAAAGTGCCCGCCTAAGCAGTCGCTCGACCTGACGGAATGAGGGGATTGCAGTCTAATGCCAACGCACAAAAATAAATCATTCAAAGCCATCTGCGCGGTATACGATAATTG
>CAZTKU010000091.1:0-11583 GCA_964614245.1 uncultured Ignavibacteriaceae bacterium | reverse complement strand
ACGCTCAACCTGACTGACGTTGCGCTTGAATCTCGCACGACTACTTTCTACATTGGCGTGTCCGCGACACCTCAGAACGCTCTGAACCGCAACGCCTACGGTCAAGGAGCATGACTCTCATTCCTCTCTCATTTTTCCCTTACGACGGGCTTCTCCATGGACCTTCACCCGATTGACCTCGCGATCATCGCACTCTATATGCTCGTCACGGTCGCCTTGGGCTTCCTGATGAAGACGCGGGCGTTGAAAAAGCTCGATTCCTACTTCCTTGCCGATCGCAGCGTTCGGTGGTGGATGCTGGGACTCTCGGGATGTTCCAGCTACATCGACATCGGCGGGACGATGGTGATCATCGGCGTGATGTTCTACGTCGGGCTGAAATCGGTCTGGATCGTCCACATTTTCTGGGGCTTTTTCATGATGGCCTTTTACATGGCGTTTCAGGCGAAGTACATCCGCCGCTCCGGTGTGATGACGCTTGCCGAATGGAATGAAACACGCTTCGGCAAGACGCGCGAGGCCGAATACGTGCGGCTGGCAACAGCAACATTTCTGCTGGTGTTAATGATTTTCAATCTCATATATCTCGCCGTGGGGACAGGCAAGTTTGCAGAAGAATTCCTCCCTCTCAGCCGCGCACAATCGACGTTCATCGTCTTTGCTGTGGTGGGCATCTATGTGACCGTGGGCGGTTTCTTTGGCGTGGTGTTGACTGATATCTTTCAAACCACGCTCATTGCCATCGGCGCTGTCATCCTCACCGTGATGGTGTTTCAGATTCCGGAGGGTACGGCATTCCTCGCCCTGAAAGACCCCGAATGGAGTTCGCTCACACCAACCTGGAGCCTTTGGCCATCCTTCCTTCAGCAGACTCCCGAGAGTCATCAACACTACTACTGGCACGGCCCCATTCTTCTCGCCGGATTCACGTGGCTGGTTTTCAAGCTCCTCGCGGGACCTATAGTCTGGGACTTCGCGTTTTTCCTGACCACTAAGAATCCCCGGGAGGCCTCGCTTGCCGCCGGCATGTGGACCGTTGGCCACACGTTACGATGGTTCATCGCAGGCTCGTTCATGTTCCTCGGAATCTACTATCTCGGTTCCGCGGCTGACTTCGATGCCGAGAAGATCATGCCCCTCGTCGTGAAGAAGCTCCCGATGGGTCTTGCAGGTATTTTTATGGCTGTGCTGCTTGCGGCCTTGATGTCGACGATCAGCGCGATGATCAACGTGACAAGCTCCGTCATCATCAACGATTTTCTCAAACGCTACTTCGCGAAAAATCTTGGTGACAAACAGCTCGTTCGACTCGGTATGGTCGCCTCTGTTGTCGCCGTGCTCCTGGCTTTCTCCTTCAGCTTCCTCTATGATGAGATCGTTTCCATCTGGGAGCTGATGATCTTCGTTATCCTGACGATGATCCTTCTCCCGGGAACCATGCGATGGCATTGGTGGCGATTTGGCTCAAAGGCTTTTGTGTGGAGCATGATGGGAACGGGATGCATCGCAATTGTTCAGAAGCTGGTGTTCACATCGTGGCCTGTCCACACGGCTGTTGGGTTCACGATGATCGCATCATTCGCGCTCACGGTGATCGTCACGTTCCTGGCCAAACCCACGGACATGGAGACGCTTGTCAAGTTCTACGCGAGAGTGCGGCCCTTCGGATTCTGGAAGCCGGTGCGATCGGAAGCGGAACGGCGGGGACTTGTTCCGCCAAACGACAAGATGCCTCGCATGGACATTCTGAATGCGCTTGTTGCGTCACTCTTCCAGCTCTGCCTCGGCATTATTCCATGGTATATGTTCTTGAGAAAGTGGTCTCAAGCGTTCTTGTGGCTTGGGATCTGTCTGACGACAGTCGTCGTGCTTTATCACACGTGGTACAAGAACCTGCCTTCGCCGGAGGAGACCTAAGTAAGATGTCCGACTTCTGCCTCAGCATTCAAGTGAGAAGTCGGACATCTACGGGAAAGCAGAAAAGCGTGAACGCCCTTCGCGGAAAACAGGCCGAATCGTCGCCCAACCCGTGAGGGTCGAGCTTGTATCTTTCAGGGGTGATCACATGATTAAGCGCCTATTCTGGTTCGTTGCGTGCCTTGCTCTCATTCAGGCTGTTTCTGTAGCTCTCCCGGCGCAGCCCAAGAAGTCGACTGCCGACAAGGAAATCCGCGGAGTGTGGATTCATCCCTCGTACTTCGGAACGGAGAAGGATCAGGCCATCGCCAAGATCCGTGCAACATTGGACGAGTACGCCCGTGCCGGGATCAACACGTTGATTGTGCTCGTCAAGTCGACTTCCGGTCTGGTGTACTACAGAAGTGCAATCGCACCTGTGGACTCTGCTTTTAAGTGGGACTTCTTTGGTGTGTTTCTGCAGGAAGCACGAAGTCGCAAGATGACCGTGCATCCATGGTTCTGCGTTTTCACAGAGGGGGCACGTGCCGGAGAGGTGAACGCTCACCCTGAGTGGCTGATCCGCAGCACGAACCAAGAACCGACCGGAGTTGTCAACCCTGCTTTCCGTGACGTGCGGCAGTATGAAATCAGCCTGATGACGGAACTTGTTCGGAGGTATCCGGTGGAATGGATCCATTTGGATTACGTCCGCTTCCCGTGCGATCCTACAGAGGTCTTCTTCAGTTTCGATGAACAGACGCGGAAGCTCTTTGAAGGATATGCTGGTGAGGATCCTTTGGGGATCAAACACAAGAATTCCGGAAACGTCACATGGAACGAATGGATTGAATGGAATGCCGAACACGTCACACGGTTTGTGCGAGAGCTGAAGCAGGCTCTGAGGGTCGCGAAGCATCCGGTGAAGATCTCCGCCGCCGTGTTCCCTGATGCTGTGAATGCAAAAGTACTGATCGGGCAAGACTGGGGAGGTTGGGCCAAAGAGGGACTCGTGGATATGTTCTGTCCGATGCTCTACACGAATCGCAACGGCTTGTTTGAGAAATACTTGCGTCGAGCGGTCGATATCGCAAAGGGGCGTTCGCAAGTGTGCGCCGGAATCGGCATCGGGACCGCGCACAACCAGAACAAGCCATCCGGCCTGCTGGAGCAGATGAAGATCAGTCGGAACCTGCAAGCTGACGGCGTGATCTTCTTTTCAGCTGCGAGCCTGAAGGATGAGTTCCTTGGAGAGTTGAAGAAAATCAAATAGGTACGGAAGGATAAATCCTATGGTCAAAATCGTCTTCTTCACTCTGGCACTGTCCGCAGCCAGCGCTCTCTCCCCAGCAACTTATGCGCAAGAGACGCCATTTCGCCCTCCGGCAATCCCTTTGGTAACTTGCGATCCTTATTTCAGCATCTGGTCCTTCGCCGACCATCCCGCCGACGATTGGCCCAGGCACTGGACCGGTGCGCACCACGCGCTGTGCAGCGTCATCCGCATCGACGGAAAGTGTTTCCGCTTGTTGGGAAGATCCCCGCAGAACATCCCGACGATGTATCTGCAAACGCTCACGGTTCTCCCGACACGGACGATCTATGAATTCGAGGGCGCAGGCGTTCACGCGACGCTGACATTCCTCACACCCCTTCTGCCCAACGATCTCAACCTCATCGGTCGACCTGTTACGTACATTTCGTGGCAGGTCAAGTCAAACGACGGAAAGGACCACGCTGTCTCCGTTTATTTCGATAATTCTGCCGAACTGGTGGTGAACAGATCGGATCAGAAGGTCAGCTGGTCCCGTTTTCAGCATAACGATCTTGACATCCTCAGGATAGGATCTCAAGAGCAGTCTATTCTTCAGAAATCAGGAGACGATCTGCGGATCGATTGGGGGTATCTCTACCTCGTCTCGCCAAAATCGCAGCGCGCGACCTGCGTCATGACCGGGCATCAGCAGGCCAGAAACGCGTTCGCCCAATCTGGCACGCTACCAACGGCGGACGACCTGCGAGCGCCGCGTCCAGCTCACGATGATTGGCCTGTGCTCGCGTATGCCTTTGACCTCGGGAGCGTCGGCTCTCAGCCCATCGAGCGTTTTCTCGTGCTCGCTTACGATGACGAGTTCTCCATCCAGTATTTCTACCGCAATCTCCGCCCCTACTGGAGAGCCGCAGGAATGACAACCGAGGAGTTGCTGCGCACGGCTGTTCAGGAATACGGAAGCCTCTCCTTGCGGTGCAGACAGTTTGACGAGGAGCTCATGGCCGATATGCGTAAAGTTGGCGGAGATCAGTATGCACAACTTGCTGCACTTGCGTACCGGCAAGCCATCGCTGCGCAGAAACTCACAGCGGACATTGACGGCACGCCGTTGCTCTTTCCCAAAGAGAATTTCAGCAACGGCTGCATCGCCACCGTAGATGTCATCTATCCGGCGGCGCCGATCCTCCTACTCTTCAACATCGATCTCATGAAAGCCACCGTGACCCCCGTGTTTCAGTATGCTTCGATGAAGCGCTGGCGATTCCCCTTTGCTCCACACGATTTAGGCACGTATCCCCACGCAAACGGGCAGGTGTACGGGGGCGGAGAAGCAAGCGAAGAAAACCAGATGCCCGTGGAAGAGTCCGGAAACATGCTGATTCTGGCATACGCGATCGCGCGTGTGGACGGTACAGCGGAATATGCCTCGCGGTACTGGTCATCGCTGGAACAATGGGCTCGCTACCTGAAGGAAAAAGGACTGGATCCAGAGAACCAGCTCTGCACGGATGACTTCGCTGGCCACCTCGCGCATAACGTCAACCTCTCGCTCAAAGCGATCCTCGCTCTCGGTTCATATTCAAGGCTCTGCGCTATGTTGGGAAAGAAGAATGAAGCCGAGGAGTATTGGAACATTGCACAGCGGTTCGCACGCGAGTGGGAACGAATGGCAAACGACGGAGATCATTATCGCCTGGCGTTCGACAAAGCAGGAACTTGGAGCCAGAAGTACAATCTGGTGTGGGACACGGTACTTGATCTTAATTTGTTCCCAAAGGAGATCGCACGAAAAGAAATCCAGTACTACAAATCCAAACAGAATCCGTACGGCCTGCCGCTCGACAACCGAAAGGACTATACGAAGCTTGACTGGCTTGTGTGGTCAGCAACCCTTGCCGAGAGCAAGGGAGATTTCGAAGTCATGATTTCGAAGGCATACGCGTTCGCGAACCAGACGCCGGACCGAGTTCCGCTCACTGACTGGTACGACACAAAGTCGGCGAAGCAGGTCGGGTTCCAGGCCCGCTCCGTCGTTGGAGGCGTGTTCATCAAGATGCTCTCAGATAGAGAGATCTGGAAAAAATGGACCGACCGCAAATCAAAGTGATGACAGGTGACCGTCAGCCCAGAGGATGACGATCACGTCGAGATGTGAGCGGAATACAATTCAGGAGAACTGTTATGGAAACAGCAGATCGTGTTCAGAAGAAAATCTGGACCTATCTCCTCCTCACGTTCGGACTCAGCTCCATCTTCTATTACCTGATGATTGCTGCCGGCTCCATCAGAGCTGCAGGAGGGCTGTACGTGTTGGGCATCATGTGGTGTCCCGGTGTCTCAGCGCTTATCACTCAGCTGTTTTTCGAGAAAAGCCTGAAGGGCCTCGGATGGGGGTGGGGAAAAACACGCTATCAAGCACTCAGTTATGTCATTCCGGTTGCGTACGCGTTCGTGGCATATGGCATCGTATGGCTTACCGGACTCGGCGGCTTTTACAGTCAAGAATTTGTCGATAAGATGGCCGGGCAGCTGGGCATGGCGGGGGTGTCACCGGGCGTCGTCATGTTGGTCTTTGTAGCTTTTGCCGCGACAGTGGGAATGATTCGCAGCTGCATTGGTGCGATGGGCGAAGAAATCGGTTGGCGCGGCTTTCTCGTGCCTCAGCTTGCAGAAGTCACAACCTTCACAAAAACAGCCATGCTGAGTGGGGTGATCTGGTCACTCTGGCATTACCCGCTCATTATCTTCGGCGACTACAACAAAGGAGCTCCCGTCTGGTATTCGATGCTCTGCTTCACCGTCATGGTTGTTGGGATCAGTTTCCTCTTCGCGTGGATGCGACTGAAGTCCGGCAGTCTCTGGACAGGAATGTTTCTCCACGCCAGTCACAATCTGTTCATTCAAGGAATCTTCACTCCGCTTACATTTGATACCGGAAACACGAAGTACTTCATCGATGAATTTGGGGCAGCGTTGGCGATTATCTCTGTCGTTGTCGCCTTCATGGTGTGGAAGAAGCGATCTCAATTGCCTGATACAAGGTTCGTTACTCCGATAAATGCTATCGCTCACACTTCAACCGAGTCCAAAGAAGATCAATGATTAGGATCACCGCGTTCGAACGCGAGCTCACGAGACTGCTGCCGGAGACCGAGCGCCTTCTGAGAGCTGCAAATCTCTCCGTGCATCCGCGTGTAGCGCAAGTCACGCTTCATGGCTCGCGCGGACTTCGAGGCGGATTTCGCCCTGATTCTGACATCGACCTCTCCCTTCTTGTCCACACGCGACAGATGCCCATCGGATCTGTCCTCGACCGCCTACTCAGAGAAGTCGTCGAGACAACGTTGGAGAACTGGGAGAGCAGCGTCGAACCTGATGTGACTGCCGTTTTCGATGTCAGAGAGTGCGGACTGAAGTGCTTCTGTGTCAGCACATTTGATGAACCTCTTTGCAACAACGGAGGTGCAGATTGCTTCGGCTTGTACAAGATCCAAAGAGGATTCAAAGGCTTCGTCCCTCCTGCCGGTTTGGAAATCAGAAAACTGTATCCATGTCTCATGATTTGGCTACGCCCGGCCAGCGGTGACCTGAGCGCGGCATGAGAAAGCGTCATTTGACAAGTGGCACTTATTTCTCTACACTTGTGTCGGATTCATGCTCTGCGATATGATCGATGGCCCTGTAAGTTACATGCACACAGAGAACAAAGAACAACAGCTCTGGAAATTCGGCGCGCTCGCCGGGCTTCTGTTCCTGCTTCCGCCCTGTGCTATCTGGGGATTCTGGATCAGCACATTTTCATCATACCCTGAAAAGAGCCAGGCTGAGAAAGTAACCATCTTTTTGAGTCATTTCCCCAGCGCTCTTCAAAACACCCGGGCCTTGACCGTCATTGCCCTCGTTTCTTGTATCCTTGCTGTCGTACTGAGTACACTGAGCTTGAAGCAGTCCACCGGGGTTCTTAAATCTGCCGGGGTACTGACACTCATTGCAGGGGCATTCATCGGCTTGCTGAGTTTTTTTACGCTCCTCTGAGAAATTCCGGAATTGTTCTCCCCCTCATCGCTGGAGGTCCTCACTATGACAGGTTCTCGATCTCTTCGACTGGCGACAGCTCTTCTTTTGCTGCCCGCCTTCACCCATCTCTCCGCCCAGAATCCCCCTTTGCGAGGATTCGACGCGTACGTCGTCAAGACACTACGCGATTGGGGTTGTCCCGGTTTGGCCGTCGCTGTTGTTAAGAATGACAGCGTCGTCTTCGCCAAGGGCTACGGCGAACGCAAGCTCGACAGCAAGGTACCCGTCGACGAACAGACAATCTTCGGGATCGCTTCCTGTAGCAAGGCGTTCACAGCAGCATCCATCGCCATGCTCGTCGATGAAGGAAAAGTCCAGTGGGATGATCCGGTCACGAAATACCTGGCGGGCTTCCAGCTTTACGATCCATACGTGACCAGGGAAATTCGTGTGCGGGATCTCTTGTGTCACCGCAGCGGACTTCCCGCATTTGGGGGCGACCTGATCTGGTGGGGTTCCACGCGAAACAGAGATGAGACGCTGCGACGCGTGCGGTTTGTGAAGCAAGTGTCGAGCTTCCGGAGTCACTACGCATACCAAAACATCATGTTCATCGCCGCCGGTGCGATCATACCCACGGTGACCGGAAAGAGCTGGAGCGACTTCGTCACTGATCGGATTCTGGTGCCGCTGGGCATGAATTCAAGCTCCGCCAACATGCCGGTGCTCGAAGCGGTCACCAATATCGCGACGCCCCATATGAGGATCGACGGAACGACCCAACCTATTGCGTGGCGTAACGCGGACAACGGTGCCGGGGCAATAGGGGTGAACTCGAATGTCCATGATCTCGCGCAATGGATCCGGCTGCAGCTTGGCCGAGGGACGTATCAGGGCAAACAGCTCTTCAGTGCCGGCGCGTCTGAGGAGATGTGGTCGCCGCAGACGATCATCCCGGTCACTCCTCCGACTCCACCACTTCCTGCATTCCTGAAGCCCCACTTGTCTGCATACGGCTTGGGGTGGGGACTGACGGAATATCGTGGTCGGATGCTGGTCCGGCACTATGGAGAGACTGACGGCATGTCCTCCGTCGTGGCCCTGTTACCGGAGGAGAACATCGGGGTGGTCATTCTCACCAATCTTCATACGACCAGTCTCCACACAGCCCTTTCGTATCGAATTTTTGACGCCTATCTTGGCGCGAAACCTGAGGATTGGAGCGCCTTGTACTTGAAGATCAGGTACGATGATGAAGAGAAGGCGCGAGCCGAGGAGAAACGGCTTCAGGGACTGCGCGTGAAGACATCCCATCCGTCACTACCGCTCAGCAAGTATACCGGAACATTTGAGAACGCCGCCTACGGTACTGCGAGCGTCGCAGAGGAGAACCAGAAGCTTGTCGTGCGATTGGAGGCCTCGCCCACGTATGTCGGAGATCTCGAACACTGGCACTTCGATACCTTCCTCTCGCGGTGGCGTGACCCTGTTGCGGAAAAGACGTTTGTTTCATTTTCGATGAATGCCGAAGGCGAAGTACAGGAGATGAAACTCAAGGTTGCAGATTACATCGATTTTGGAGAATACCTTTTCAAACGGATGAAAAAGGAGTAAGGACGAGAGGATATCATCATTGCAGTTGGTACGCCAATAGTCTTGTGCTATGCTTCGCTATGTTCACGTGACGACAAATGAAGATGTCGGGCAGGCGAGGGAGCTCTTCACGGAGTATCAAGCCTCGCTGGGGATTGACCTCTGCTTTCAGGACTTCGACAGAGAGCTTGCCGAGCTGCCAGGACAATACGCCTCGCCAACCGGACGCCTGCTTCTCGCTTATTGGGAATCGCACCTGGCCGGGTGTGTCGCCCTCCGGAAAATCGATGAGGTCGCCTGCGAGATGAAGCGGCTTTATGTGCGCCCTGCATTTCGGGGCAAGAGTATCGGCCGGAACCTCGCTGAGACAATCATCCAGGAGGCCCGCACCATCGGCTATGCCCGCATGCGACTTGATACACTCCCAACCATGAAAGAGGCGATAGCGCTTTACCATTCGCTGGGCTTTCAAGTCATGGAGCCGTACCGGTACAATCCGATCGAGGGCACCCTGTTCATGGAGTTGGCTTTGTGAGGAACAGCGCATTGCTGCCAATTCCTTCTCAGTCCGAATCTCTGCATGACGCTCTGCGGATGGGCAGGGCGGATTCTTCTATTACCGGCTCTCTGTGTGAGTTCCCCCAAGTCAGACCCGCAAGGAGATTCGATTGACGATCGGACAGCCAGCACAATCGCATTTCCTCAGGCCCCTCTGGGCTGGCCACGTGCTGATCAGTGCGACGTTGCTCATTGTTTATCTTCTGACCCTGCTGCCAGGGGTGGGATATACAGGGGATACTGCAGCTCTTCAGTTCGTCGGAAAAATCCTCGGGACCGCGCACGAAACCGGCTATCCGACGCACATCCTCCTCAATCATCTTTTCGCCTCCCTGATTCCGTTCGGCAGCCTCGCGTACAAAGCGAATCTGTTCTCGGCTCTTGCCTCGATCGTCGCATGCTCATTTCTCTTTCGAATCCTGTGTCAGCTTGACATACGTTGGTGGGTATCCTGCCTGACGGCTATCACCTTTGGATTGACGCCGACGCTCTGGTCACAATCTGTTGTTGCGGAGGTGTACAGTCTCAACATCCTCTTTGTCTCCCTCGTCGTTTACTTTTTCATCAAATGGCATCAGGCTCACGATGATCGAAATTTCTACGCTGCATGCGCGGCGTACGCGTGTTCATTCGGCAACCATCTCACTATGATCACGTTCCTTCCCGCGATTCTGTACATAGTCTGGAGGAATCGCGACAGATTCCCCGTCGATCTTCGGAGGATTCTTTGGGTCGCGTTGATCATCTTGCTGGGAGTACTGCCGTATCTCTATTTTTTCTGGAGAACGTCATCCCCTGAGACTCCGTATCTCGGGGTGAGAGCGACGGACGCTTCTTCGCTCTGGTTTTATTTGACCGGAGGGCATTTTCGGACAAGACTGTTTTCCTTCTCACTGGAGACCCTTGCGGTTGAGCGAATTCCCTTCTACGCGGGACTCCTGTTTCGAGAGTACCACGTGCTCCTCGCACTTGCCCTTGTAGGCCTGTTCACATTCAGAGATCGTGCCGTCAGCAGCTTCTTGCTCCTGGGCTATTTGGGTAATACGCTGTTCGCACTGAACTACGGTATTCCCGATGTCTACATCTATTTCATTCCCGGGTACTTCGTCCTGGCCATCTACCTGGCGCTCGGATTGAACACGCTGTGCTCCCGCGCTCGAGGAAGGGTAGCCGTTATTGGGAGCATTGCCGTGGCTTTGATGCCGGCCGCACTCTGTGTTCTGAATTGGAGGAGTGCGGATCAGCATGAAAACGCCAAAGGAGCGAAGACCGTGGAGGCAGTTCTCGATCTGGTCAAACGCGACGCCCTCATCGTCTGTCCCTGCTATCATTACGCCGAATTCTTCTACTACTACCTCTTGGGAGAAGGGAAGCAGGCGAACAACATCTACGTGGTGTTCTATGGTGTCGAGATGATACCGTATGCATCGGTCCACGCCTATCTCGCAGAAGGAAAACCGCTCCCGTTGCCGCTTCAGCGGATAACCGCGCCGAAGAACCTGACGGTCTACTTTTACAATGGGGAGTATGAGGTTGGATCACCATCAACATTTTACATTGGTCCGACCGATCCGGTGCCTTTTGGGCAGGCTGTTCAGCAGAGGATTGAACAGCGAAAGAATCAGATCCTCGCCGCGGGTCTGAAACTTACCCAGATCGGGGACAATTTCTATGGAGTCCATGCTTTCAAATCTGCAACATTCTCCTTACCTTCGTCAAGAGATTCATCGCCTCGCAAACGACCATAATGAGTGGCCGGACTCGCCGGGACATCTTCCGTCTTCCGATCAAGAACAGACTGTGACACTCAAGGCCCTATAACCACATATTTGCAGGAAAGGACCAGCACTATGGCTTCCATATCTCTGACCGTAAATGGAAGAAGACAGATCGTTGACGTCAGTCCCGACACGCCGCTCCTGTGGGTGCTTCGGGACACGCTCAGTCTTACGGGAACAAAATATGGCTGCGGCATAGGCCAATGTGGTTCGTGCACGGTCCATGTTGACGGGGAAGCGACCCGGTCATGTGCGACCCCAGTCAGCTATTGCGAAGGGAAAAAGATAACCACTATCGAAGGGCTCTCCGCCGAGCTGAGCCATCCTCTGCAGAAGGCGTGGATCGAAGAGGATGTTCCGCAGTGCGGCTACTGCCAGTCGGGGCAGATCATGGCCGCCGCAGCATTGCTTGCCGAAAAGGCTCGTCCGACAGACAAGGAAATCGATGAGATTATGAAAGACATCCTC
>CAZTKU010000090.1:0-11593 GCA_964614245.1 uncultured Ignavibacteriaceae bacterium | reverse complement strand
GCCGGGCTCCCCCGCGACGGTCACTTCCAACACATAATTGTGTCCATGCCCCATCTTGTTGGCGCACTTGTCGAAAAGAGCCACGTTCTCCTCATCGGAGAGCTCGGGGTTGCGGAGAATGTGGGAGGAGCTGAATGTCGCTCGCCGTGTTACGTAAACCATAGTCGCCTTCCTCTTATCCTCAAAGCGCTTTCAGAATCTCTTCACTGTGCCCTTCCACCTTCACCTTGAGAAAGATGTGCGTGATTACGCCTTGTTCATCGATGATGAAGGTCGTTCTCTGGATCCCCATGTATTTCCTTCCGTACATCGACTTCTCCTTCCACACAGCATAGGACTTGATGATCTCTTTACTCTCATCACTGAGCAGTGGGAAGGCTAGGTCGTACTTTTCGGCAAATTTCGCGTGTGAAGCGACACTGTCTCCACTCACTCCGATGACCACCGCTCCCTTTTTTCTGAATCCCGAGAGATTCTCCTGAAAGGAGCAGGCTTCCTTTGTGCAGCCAGATGTGCTGTCTTTTGGATAGAAGTACAAGACCACCTTCTTACCTTTGAGATCTCTGAGTCCAAGTCGCTTACCGCCACCTGTGGGAAGGTTGAAGTCCGGGGCTTTGTCACCAACTTTGAGCATTTTGACTATCTCCAGCTGCATGCAATCTTTCTTGTCTGGGTTCACCATCGTTCCTTGGAAGGGTCTCCAGTGTTCAGAGCAAGGAAATGAGGGAGGAATGTCCTGCGCAGAGAACGAAAGCAATTTGAGTCCGATAAAACGAAACAGGCAGTCCGCGGTGGACTGCCTGTCGGAAACCGTCCCTAGAAGGATGAAACTGCCTTTGTCACCTCATCGTAGTTTGGCTCGACGCCGGGGTCATCAGATATCCAAGCGTACCGGACAATCCCATCCTTGTCAAGGACAAACACGGAACGCTTTGACGCGGAGTATCCATTCAGACCGGAAAAGCCTTCGTGCACGATGCCGTACGCCTTGAGAGCCGTCCGGTTGAAATCCGAGAGCAAGGGGAACTGAAGGTTGTTCTGAGTCGCAAATGCCTTGTTGGCGATTGGTGCATCAACGCTAATCCCGACAACCTGCGCATTGAGTGCGTTGAACCTGCTCAGAGAATCTCGAAACGTACACATCTCTTTTGTGCAAACCCCGGTGAAGGCTCCAGGATAGAAAACGAGGACGGTTTTCTTCCCTAAGAACTCTTTCAGTGACCGAGGTTTTTTCTCCGTGTCATAAAGCGTGAAATCTGGTGCTTTGTCGCCCACTTTTGCCGCCATGGCTCCTCCAAAAGTGATGAGTTACTTGAGATTTGGGATCTGCGCAAACCGTTGTTCAACCACTTTCCAGTCAAGATTACGCATGAATGCTTCGATGTAGCTCTTCCGATCCGTTGCATAGTCGAGAAAATACGCGTGCTCGTAAGTGTCGAGGGCCAAGATCGGAACCGCGTTCCAGATCGGGAATGTATTCTGGGCATCGCCAAGGTAGTTGAACAGTGTCCCCCGGTCGGCATCATACGCCAGCCAGACCCACCCTCGAGCGGCAAGTCCCGTAGCCTTGAGATCTTTTTCCCAGGATTCGTAGGAGCCGAAATCCTTCACGATCTGGTCGAGCAGCCGTCCTTCCGGCTTACCTCCCTTTCCGCCAAGATGATCGAAGTAGATCTCGTGATTTTTCACACCGCCGATCGCGAAGGTCAATTCAACCTTGAGAGCACGGAGGACACTATAGGTCTGGTTTGCCTTGCTGAGATCAACACTCTTGAGAGCGTCGAGAATCTCGTTTGACTTGTTGACGTAGCCTACATACAGTTTGTGGTGCTCCTCCATAGTCTTCTTCGAGATTCCATCCATTGCGAACGTTGAAGGCTTGAGGGATTTCGGTGCGAAAACCTGCGGCACGGATTGTGTCGGCTGTTCAGCCGCGAGCAAGAGCTCTGCGTCGAGCACCCCGAGTGACATCGCACCGACAGTCGTGCGCTTGAGAAAGTCTCTTCTTGAGTTCTTCATAGCCTCAACGAATGAAATGGTAACGAGTTGTGAGGAATCGGAGAATTATTCCTTTGCGAGGCAATCAGAGCAGATACCGTAGAAATCGAGCTTGTGCGTTCGAATGGAACCCGGGATCATCGGTTGAACCCTCCCGTGTAGATCGTCCAGTGGAGATATATCGAGATCCCGCACAACACCACAGCGCTCACACACAAAATGGTAGTGCTGGTCGACCGTCGCATCGTAGCGGCGGAGTCCCTCGCCGAAATCCAGCTCGCGGATCTTCCCCTGACCTTTCAAGATATGCAGATTCCGGTAAACCGTGCCGAGGGAAATGCGCGGTATCTGTTCCCGCACCCGTTCGTACAGCCATTCAGCCGTGGGATGTGAAGTGGTTCGCACAAGGGCCTGGTAGATTTTCTCTCGCTGCCTGCTTCGTTTCGTTCCTGGGGCGTGCATGGTCTCCACTCGGCAATTGTGAACGTGCGGCAATATATCAAACCGCATGGGGAATGTCAAGAAAACCGACATCATTGAGGCGTTGGCACAGTTTCGAGCATGTGCAGAGTCGGGAAGTAATGTCCCCGTCGCCCACGTCGCTGTCACGGTTACTATAACAAGGAGGAGTGTGCAAACCGTTCCGTCCGCTCGATCAAATGAACGATACCAGCAACGGGATTGTCCCGGCCTGTTGTGGCATCGCGAGCCTTGAGACGGTGCCGCCAAACAGAAAGAGCCGATCAGGATTGGTCGGCTCTCGGGCAGCTCGCGGAAGGGGAGGGATTCGAACCCTCGATACCGCTAAGCGGTATTCCGGTTTTCGAGACCGGCCGATTCAACCACTCTCGCACCCTTCCGTGTGGCTGTTCCAGTTCCATCGCATCAAATATACGACTAACTGCTGCAAAGTTCAATCATGAAGGCCAGACAGGCAATGCTTGCGTCGGACAAGATCAACGCGCTCGCGTCGTTCTCATGTCTTGGCAGTCGCAAATCCTTTTCGCTGCATTGCTCCCCACGAGCTCATGCCCCGAAAGTAATCCCAGAACGCTTTCACCCTCCACCACGTTGTCAAGTGACGGTAGCCAAAGTTCTCAATGACGCCGAAGGACAACAGCACTGCCAAATCACGCGGTTTCGGATACCGCTGAAACGAGATCTCCTCGAGCAAGACGGCACCAACAGAATACATCACCCCATAGAAAAGGGCAACGATGAAAAACAGAAGGGCCATGTTCAAATTCAGCGCTCCTAGAATGAAGAGCAAGAACATCACGACGTAACCAAAGAATTCAATAGCTGGACCAAGGAGCTCGACAAAGACGAAGTACGGCATTGCCGCCAGCCCCACGATTCCGTAGCGCGGATTAAAAAGCATTTTTCGGTGAATGAGCATCGTATCCAACAGACCTCGGTGCCATCGATTTCGTTGCCGGGCTAAGACCCTTATCGACTCGGGAGCTTCAGTCCAGCACACAGGATCTGGCACAAAAACGATTCGATACGGCTCTCTCTTTTCCCGCTTGATCCTGTGCATGCGAGCGATGAGCTCCATGTCCTCTCCCACCGTGTCGTGTTTATATCCGCCAACCTCGACGACAGCGGATCGTTTGAAGAGCCCAAACGCCCCGGAGATGATCAAGAGTCCATTGAAGCCGTGCCAGAACATTCGTCCGGATAGAAACGCCCTGAAGTATTCAACAACCTGAAATATGGGGAGCCAGCGACGCGAAAGCTCCACGGTCGCGACTCGCCCGTTCACGACTTCGCATCCGTTGACAATGCGCACGATGCCACCAACAGCAATGATGGTTTCGTCTTCCAAAAATGGCTTGACGACCTTTTGCAGAGCGTCGGCTTCGAGAAGGGAATCCGCATCAATGCAGCAAACATATTCATAGCGTGCGACGTTGATCCCAACATTCAACGCGTCTGCCTTCCCGCCGTTCTCTTTGTCCACAACGGTGAGATTCTTGTATTCGGGCATCCGAGATTTGTAGATCCCTCTCACGGGCCTTGCGCGAATGAATGGCTGATAGATCTGCCGAGACTTGAACATGCCAAATTCCGTGAGCAGCCGATGAAGCGTTTTGTCAGGGGAGCCGTCATTGATGACAACAACTTCATACTTGCCATAACTGAGTTTCAGAAGGCTCTTCACGCTCTCGATAACTGTGGGCTCCTCGTTGAAGGCAGGGGCGAGAATTGAAACCGGCGGCGTGAGCTCGGACTGCACCATGAGACGATAGTTGCTGAACAGATTGCGTCTCATGTGGTGCAGGATCTCTTTGTAGGAAATAATCAAGAAGAGCGTGTACGTCAGGTTAACCGCCAGGAAGTACGCGATCACAAAAACCAGGTACACATCAAGGATCGATTCAAGAATTCCCATTGGGGTCACTCAACTTCCATCTATCTCGAGAGCACATTCTTCCGCCACCTGCTGGGCCACCGAGCGATTGAGTTCATCCGGATCGCTGGTCAAGGAACGTATGGTCTCCGCTCCTTCCTGGCCCAGTATTGCGATTGAGCGGGCGGTTGTGATCTTCTCGGTCAAAGATCCCTTCGCAAATTGCCGGAGAAGCGTTGGAAGAGCTGCTGGAGAACCAATCTGCCCGAGCGCTTCTATTGCTTTCGTCCGCAGGTGCGGATGAGGACTTCCCACCAATCGCAGCAATGCCTCCTCTGCACGCTCATCACCCAGCCTCCCTAATGCTTCTGCCGCCTTCGCCTGAACCACCGAGCTCGGATACTCCGTCAGCAAAGCCCGAAGTGGCTCGACAGCAGAGACAAATCCAATTTCGGCGAGCATTTCAATCGAAAACAGGACCACGGACTGGTCAGGCGACTTCAAAGCTTCAATCAGATACGGCACAGCAGCGTCCTCGAATCGCATGACGATAAGGGAGAGCTCGATCGCCTTCCAGGGCGAGAGCCGTTTCGCGATTCTCAGAATCGTGCGAAGCGATTCGACGCCCACCAAGGTAACCAACGATTGCATTGCCTGATAGCGAGCGCCATCGTTCCTGTCCTCGAGCAGCAGCGTCAGGGTTGGAATCGCTTTGCGAGCACGTAGCAATCCCAGATCACGCGCTGCCTGTGCACGCACCCACCACTTCTTGCTGCGGAGGAGTTGAATCTGTTCGTAAACAAATCCCAGCGAAAAGAAGAAATACACCAGGCGATCTGCCGTTTCCCCTGTAACATCGAGAGCCAGATCAACAAGCACTGATCGTAGCGCTTGCCGGTGGAACATCCTTCGGCCCGGGTCCATCTTGGACATTCGCTTCTTCATCGGAAGCACAAGCAACTCATATTGTCTGGCGATGCCGCCTGTCTTTGAATCCGGAGGGATTTCGGGAAGGTCCGTCAGCAGAAGCTCGGCCAATTTGGCTGAGTAGTGTTGGTAGAGGTGTGTCCGGCTTCTCTGCCGTTGGACATCAACGGCCTTGCGTATGATGAGCGCAATGGAAGCTACTACCACAAAGTACGTGGCCCCAGCAGCGAGAGTGAGCAGGATGAAATATTCGAGGTGCACGAGTGATCGAAGTAGCTACCTACGAAGAAAGGTGTGAAGCAAATCCAAACACTCAGGTGGGCTTGTGAGGCGAAGGGTCTTGAGCAACGATGTGGGTCAAACGACGTCCTTATGTTCTGCTCTTGCGCAGGAGCACCGTTTTGACGCGTGCCGCCAGCTCGTTAGGGCTGAAAGGCTTCGTAATGTAGTCGTCCGCACCCAGTTCTAAACCCTTCAACACCTCTTCCTCGTTGCTCTGCGCCGTTACCATGAGGATCGGGATCTTCTTTGTGGTCTCATCTTGTCTGAGGGCTCCAAGGACTTCAAATCCCGTCATCAGCGGCATCATGACATCGAGCAAGATCAGATCAGGTTTGAGCTCACGCGCTTTCTGCAGGGCGGCACGTCCATCTTCAACACAGACGACAGTGTATCCGCTATTCCTGAGTTTGAACTCGATGAGGCTCCGAACAGGCTGTTGATCTTCAGCCACGAGTATGGTTTGGCCCATAACGGATAACTCGGATCTTGTTGAAGCGACTTTCTCTCCTCCCGCCAGAGGGTCAAGCAGCATTTCTTCGAACGATCTAGCGCCAAGAGACAAGCTCACAGCCGATGTTCGATCGGGTATCTTCGAGGTGTTCAACGCTCAAATTCTCCGCTAAAGTAGGAAAACTTATTTGAAAGTCAAAGCTCGTTGCTTTTCGGCCATTGTTTTTCTACTTTTGCACATCGACACGACCTAGGAGAGATGCAGGAGTCGTAGTCAGCCAAAGGCTGATCCCCGCCTGCCTTCATGGTTCGTGAACGGCGGGCAGGCGCCTACGGCGGAAACTGGCACGCCTGGTCCGAAGGACTCCTTCGGAGAGAGCGTGTGTGCCCCCTGAAGGCTACGGTGGGTTCTGCGCCAGAGCACGAGCTGACTTGAACAGGAACGCTGTCGGAGCAAGCGACTCCTTCCTGGAGGCCTCGGTGAATAGCGGCAGCAGACCTTGAACTTCCAAGGCTCCTGCCTTTGTTGTTTTTCATTTTACATTTTACATTTTTCATTTTGACTTTTCTTTTGGAGAGGTGCAGGAGTGGTTGAACTGGCACGCCTGGAGAGCGTGTGTGCCCCTAAAGGGTACCGTGGGTTCGAATCCCACCCTCTCCGCGACTAATTCAAAATGCTCGTCGGCCCAAAAACTCCAGCCTTGAGGGCCGACAAACTTGAATCATCCCATCCTCCGCCATGAATCGCATTCTCCGTTACCCAATCGCCTTTCTCTTCCTCGTCGCTTTCGGACACGTCGCTGCTCAGACGGTCATTACTGTGAAAATCGACGGCGCGATCAACCCTGCCGCGGCATCGTTCATTCAGAGCAGCCTACAAAAAGCAGCGGATCGACATGCTGAGTGTGTTATCATCCACCTCAACACCCCTGGTGGTCTTCTGAAGTCGACGCGCGTGATCGTAAGCGAGATTCTCGAATCGAAGACACCTGTCGTCGTCTATGTATCACCTGCAGGTGCGCAGTCCGCTTCCGCCGGCGTCTTTATCACACTGGCTGCGCACATCGCAGCCATGGCGCCTGGGACAAACATCGGGGCAGCACACCCGGTGACGTTGCAGGGGGAACAAGATTCCGTTATGATGGAAAAAGCAACGAATGATGCTGCCGCTTTCATTCGTACTATCGCCGAGAAGCGGCAAAGAAACCTCTCGTGGGCAGAAGAGGCTGTGCGCAAAAGTCTCTCAATCACCGAAACCGAAGCATTGAAAAAGCACGTGATTGACCTGGTTGCACGAAACCTCGACAGTCTCTTGACACAGCTCGACGGAAAGAAGGTCGACCTGCCTTCCGGGCCTGTAACGCTACGCACGAAAGGGGCCACTGTTGAGCAGCTCGAAATGGGATTCTCGGAGAAGATCCTCGATATCATCAGCGACCCCAACATCGCCTACATTCTGATGATGCTCGGCGTGTACGGTCTCTTGTTCGAGCTCTACAATCCCGGCTCAATCCTTCCGGGAGTGGTCGGCGGCATCAGCTTGATCCTGGCATTCTACTCGTTTCACACCCTCCCTGTTAGCTACGCCGGACTCGCTCTCATTCTTTTTGCCATTGTTCTCTTCATCGCCGAAATAAAAGTCACGAGCCACGGCCTTTTGGCCGTCGGAGGGGTCATTTCGCTCTTGCTTGGCTCCATGATGCTGATCCGTTCGGAGTCCGCCTTGGAATTTGTTGAGATATCCTGGACTGTCATACTCACAACCGTCGCTATCACACTGGTGTTCTTCATGTTCATCATTGGATTCGGCCTGCGAGCGCTGCGGTCAAAAACCCCGACGGGCAAAGAGGGACTGATCGGAGAAATCGGCGAGACCCTTACGCGACTCGATCCCAAAGGGCGAGTGGCAGTTCATGGAGAAATCTGGAACGCAGTCTCCCTTTCGGGAACCATCTCAAAGGGAGCGAGGGTTCGTGTCGTTTCGCTTGAGAACCTCATGCTGCGTGTTGAACAGGTCAAGTAGGAAGATTTTATACAAGAAAGGAGTCTGCTATGCAACCTATTGCCGTTGTCATTGTCGTTGCGGCGTTCTTTTTCTTCATTGTGATTGCGAATTCCATCAGAATCATGCGCGATTATGAGCGCGCCGTCATCTTCCGGCTCGGTCGCCGCTCGAACGCCATTCTTAATCCCGGCGGAGGAGGGAACGGGCCCGGACTCATCATCCTCATACCGCTCATTGATAGGATGGTCAAAGTGAGCCTGCGAACGGTCGTGATGGATGTTCCGCCGCAGGATGTCATCACGAAAGATAACGTCTCGATCAAAGTGAATGCTGTCGTCTATTTTCGGGTGATGGATCCCGACAAAGCGATTCTCGATGTGGAGAACTACCTGTTTGCGACCTCCCAGCTTTCGCAAACCACCCTCAGGAGCGTCCTGGGGCAATCGGAGCTTGATGAGTTGCTGTCCGAGCGGGAGAAAATCAATATGAAGCTGCAGCAGATCATCGACAGTCACACAGCGCCCTGGGGGATTAAGGTCTCGAACGTTGAAGTGAAACAAATCGACCTGCCACAGGAGATGCAACGGGCAATGGCAAAGCAGGCGGAAGCTGAACGCGAACGCCGATCGAAGGTCATCGCTGCCGAAGGCGAGTTCCAGGCAGCGCAACGGCTGTCGGAAGCCGCAAAGATCCTGGCCGAGCAACCCAGCGCGCTCACGCTCCGGTACCTGCAGACGTTGAGGGAAATCGCCACAGAGAAAAACTCCACAACGATCTTCCCTGTACCCATCGATTTGCTGAAGCCGTTCTTGAATTTCGACGCGAAGAAGAAGTGACGGTGTGTGCCAACGAGATCGACTCCAGATATGGATGTTGTCCTCTTCGGACAGAATGATACTCCCAACATCGTGGCCGTTCAACACCTGAACGAGTCCACTGTTCGAATCTATAGACGCGAGAACGGGAAGCTCACGCACGCTGATGCGGAATTCTTCCCGTTCTTTTTTCTGACCAGCGATCAGTTTATCAACAGCTTCCCTCGGCGCTTCTGGATTAAGGAGCTTGCAGGCAAGAACTCCTATCGCTTCCTTGCCGCGTTTTCCCGGTGGAATGACATGTGGGAGGCTGTGCGATTCATCCTCACCGCATACAACAAGACTGCTTTGAAACGCGTTGGGCATTACACCGAGCTCGACGCCATCCTTCTGAAGCCCGATCCAATTACCCAATATTTGCTGCAATCCGGCATAACACTGTTCAAAGGCATGTCGTTTCAGGATTTGCACCGGTTGCAGCTCAGCATTCAAACCCATGCGAAGCCAAACCGGCCGAGTGACCCGCGCAAAACCGAGGACCGCATCCTTGTCATAGCACTCTCAGACAACAGAGGTTGGCAGGAGGTCGTCGATGGCCGCAAACTGGGGGAGCAAGAGATGCTCCAGAAGCTTGTGTCGTTCATAAGAGAAAGGGATCCAGACGTAATTGAGGGTCACAATCTTTTTGAATACGAATTGCCATATTTGGCAAAGCGTGCGGAGCTGAATGCGGTTGACCTTGCTCTGGGAAGAGACGGATCGAGCCTCAGGTCTTTCTCACCCCGAGGGGGAACGGCAGAAAGAGACCTTGACCGTGCATTCTTTGAGGTCGTTGGGCGACACTTGATAGATACAAGAACGCTGGCGCACGGATACGATGTTTCGAAGAGAAGTCTCGAAAGCTACGGTCTTCGCTATCTCGCACAATCTTTCGGCTTTCGCGCAGCCGATCGAGTTACCATCCCGCAGGAGAGGATCGCTGCGGTTTGGTCGGACGAGCCGGACCTGCTCGTATTGCAGTCGCAGCAAGACGTCGAGGAGATTCGCCTGTTGAGCGACCATCTCTCGCCAAGCTCATTCCACTTGACGCAGATGTGTCCGCTCACCTTCGGGGCGGTGACCCGGACTGGTAGCGCATCGAAGATTGAGCTCCTCCTCCTTCGCGAATATATTCGGCAGAAGCACTCGGTCCCGAAGCCTGAGGTCGGATCGCAAGCAACAGGTGGATATACGGATATCTTTCTCACGGGTCTGATTTCGAATGTCATCCACGCGGACATCGAATCCCTCTATCCATCCATCATGCTCAGTCAGCTAATCAAGCCTGCGACCGATGAGCTCAACGTCTTCCAGATCCTCCTTCGCGACCTGACCACGAAGCGCCTCGAGGCGAAACACGCCATGCCGACTCGCGAGAGTCCCGAGGAACGAGCCCAGCAGGACGCACTCCAATCCTCGCTGAAGATCCTCATCAATTCCTTCTACGGATATCTTGGCTATGCGCGAGGATTGTTCAACGATTACGCACAAGCGGATCGGGTGACGACATCCGGACAAGAACTCCTGCGCGCGATCATGAAACAGGTTGAATTGCATAACGGACAAGTCATCGAAGTCGATACGGACGGGTTGTTCTGCGTTCCGCCTGACAACGTCAGGGGCGAAGAGCAGGAGTTGATATTCGTCGAGAAAATGTCTTCCTCGCTGCCCGAAGGCATTCATCTCGCCCTTGCCGGCCGGTACAAAAGAATGCTCAGCTACAAGAAGAAGAATTATGCGCTCCTTGACTACAGCGACAGGCTGACCATCAGGGGGAGTGCCCTGATCTCGCGCAGCCTCGAGCGCTTCGCAAAACAATTCATCCAGCTGTCGATCAACTGTCTCCTCCAGGAGGACATCGTTGGACTTCACAATCTCTACGTCTCTTTTGCGAAGGACATCGCAAATCACCGATGGGCGGCGGCGGACTTCAGTCGGACGGAGACCATTCGGGATTCATTTGAGACGTACGATCTCGAGGTGGGAGAAAACAGGCGCAAGCCGGCGGCAGCGTATGAGGTCGTCAAACGATCGGGACTTACCCTGAAGCCGGGGGACCGCATTTCGTACTATGTAACCGGAAGTCACACCGGTGTGAAGATCCTCGAGAATTCTAAGCTCGCTGGAGAATGGGATTCGAACTTCCCGGATGAGAATACGGCCTATTATCTCGATCGCCTCAACGAATGCTCGAAGAAATTCGAAGTATTCTTCGAGCCCCAAGATTTTAAGAAGATCTTTTCTTCCGACGACCTTTTTGGCTTCACATCCGAAGGTATCCGAATTGTCCAGCAAAAGGCCGTCACCCCCGAAGAGCCTCCTAGCCCCGAGGAGGAAGGCCCTGAGTTCGGCATCTGGATCGACGAATCGACGCCCTAGCACCTCTTTTTCCAGGCGACTCGCCCGGCACGCCACCCCCTTCGACACACCCCAAAGCACGTATCCATTGAGTCCTCGCTCGATCTCGAGGGGGCCCTGATCGGACCTTCACGGGGTCCCTCCGAAGAGGTCTTGCTTTTTTCTTGGACAAGTGCTATACTGGCATTTGCAATCCACGAACACCGTTTTTGTTTCAACAGAAGTGGCTTTGGCTGTCTCTCCGTCCAGAGCTCTTCGTGAAACACGAGGAACCTCTGGCGGGGGTTTGTCAACCTAATGAAGGGTGTCGAGCACAGCTAGACATCTTTTGTTTTTGAGAGACAAAAATTAGGTGTGCATGTTCAA
>CAZTKU010000089.1:0-11643 GCA_964614245.1 uncultured Ignavibacteriaceae bacterium | reverse complement strand
ATCCTTGCCGCTGTTTATGCTTGGGGTTCTTGCAGATGACATGAACCACGCCCTTGCGGCGGATAATCTTGCAGTTGTCGCACAGTTTCTTTACTGATGATCGGACTTTCATAAGCCTGCTCCATTCCGAGCTATTTGTACCGGTATGTAATTCTCCCTTTTGTCAGGTCGTACGGTGACATTTCCACCGTCACTCGATCGCCCACCAGAATCTTGATGAAGTGCATCCGCATTTTGCCCGAGATATGAGCCAGAATCTCGTGCCCGTTATCGAGTTTTACCTTGAACGTTGCGTTCGGCAGCGTATCGGTGATCACTCCATCGACTTTGATCGGACCTTGCTTTGCCATTGTGAAATGCTAGTGCGTCAGGATCTCAGGTTTTCCGTTGACGATCGCAACCGTATGCTCAAAGTGCGCCGATGGCCTTCCATCCTGCGTCAGAACCGTCCAGCCATCCGGTGCCATCCGAACCTTCCACGTACCTGCGTTCACCATCGGCTCAATTGCGAGGGTCATTCCATCCTGCAATTTTATCCCTGTTCCGGGCTTGCCGAAGTTGGGGATCGCAGGTTCTTCGTGCAGCTCCGCTCCGATCCCGTGTCCCACGAGGTCCCGCACAACTGAAAACCCTCCTGCCTCGACATGCTCCTGGACTGCGTACGAGATGTCATGCACCCGCTTTCCCGCAACCGCCTGCTCAATGCCCTTGTACAGGGATTCTTCCGTCGCCTTCAGAAGCCGATGCTTCTCCTCAGAGACTTCGCCAACCGCAAACGTGTACGCTCCGTCTCCGAAATAGCCATCCTTCTTCACACCGACATCGACCGAGAGGAGTTCCCCATCCCGTAAAACTCGATTTGTCGGTATGCCGTGCACAACCTCATCATCGATCGACGTGCACAGCGTAGCGGGGAACAGATTCGATTTCGATTGGCTGTATCCTTTGAACGCCGGCACTCCTCCCATCGATCGAATAAAATCTTCTGCGAGTCGATCGAGCTCGATAGTCGTCACCCCCGGCTTCACAAGCGCCCCGACAAGCTTGAGCACATCAGCGACAATTTTGGAGCTCTCGCGGATAAACCCAATCTCTCGTTTCGTTTTGATTCGCACCATCGAACCCGGTTACCTATCACCGTCTCCCTCGCAGCTTGCCGCTTTTCATGAACCCGTCGTAGTGACGCATCAAGAGATGCGATTCCACTTGCTGGAGCGTGTCCAGCGCGACACCGACGATGATCAGCAGACTCGTGCCGCCAAAGAACGAGGCAAACCCGGGCGTCACACCCATCTTGATCATCATCGTTGGAAGAATTGCGACGATCGCCAGGAAAATCGACCCCGGAAGCGTGATCTTGGTCAAAATGTTGTCAACGAACTCCGACGTGTGCGTTCCCGGACGAATACCCGGGATGAATCCGCCTTGCTTCTTCATGTTGTCAGCGACATCCTTCGGGTTAAACGCAATCGCGGTGTAAAAGTACGTGAAGAACACAATCATCAAACCGTAGACGAACGAATACGTCCACGAATCGTAGCTGAACCATTCGCTCGAGAGCGTCGCTACAAACTCGCTCTCCGGGAAGAACTGGAAAAAGATCTGCGGGACGAACATGATTGCTTGCGCGAAGATTATCGGCATCACACCCGCCGTATTGACGCGGAGGGGGATGTACTGCGTGACTCCTCCGTAGACCTTCCGCCCAATCACGCGTTTCGCATACTGAACGGGAATCCTGCGTGTGCCCTGTGTAACCAGCACAACGCCCGCGACAATGAAGCCCATCAAAACGAGAATCACCAGCTCGATGATAATGTTTCTGCCCCCGAGGATGAGTTGGTACTCGTCGAGAAGCGAGGCCGGGAATCTCGCTATGATACCGATGAAGATAATGAGGGAAATGCCATTCCCGATACCCCTCTCCGTGATCTGCTCACCAAGCCACATCATAAAGATCGTGCCGGCGGTCAGGATCAAAATCGTGCTGAGGGCGAATCCAAAGGCCGACACTCCAACGGGTACGATGGGTCCCAGCGGCGTGACCGTGCTCTGAAGCTTCACCACGACACCGCTTCCCTGCAGCAGGCAGATGAAAACTGTCCCATATCTCGTATATTGCGTGATCTTCTTTCTGCCGTCCTCTCCCTCCTTCTGAAGCTTCTGGAAGTACGGAACGACCGCTCCCAACAACTGAATGACAATCGAGGAGCTGATGTAGGGCATGATGCCGAGAGCAAAGATCGCCGCGTTGCTGAACGCACCGCCGACAAAGAGGTCATAGAGGCCGAACAGCGTTCCCTCGGACGAGCGACGCATGTAGTCCGCAAGCACGCTCGCGTCGACTCCGGGAAGTGTGATGTGCGATCCAATTCGAACGACCACCAGGAGCGCGGCGGTAAAGAGCAACCGTTCGCGGAGCTCCTGGATCTTGAAAATGTTCGTAAACGTCTCAGTGAGTTTGCTCATGCTTTTGCCAGCTCGTTGACAGGACTACGACTTGCTCGTGTTGAGAACGGTCGCCTTCCCACCCGCAGCCTCGATTTTGGCAATGGCCGACTTGCTGAACGCGTGGGCTGTCACTTCCAGCTTGCTCTTCAGCTCTCCGTTGCCCAGGATCTTGACGGGATCATTTTTCTTCGAGATCAATCCCGTTCGATACATCACCTCCGGCGTCACGACTCCGCTGTGCTTCTTTTCCGTGACGAGACGCTCCAGACTCTCGACATTCACGCCCTGCACGTTGATGCGGTTCCTGCTCTTGAATCCAAACTTCGGCACGCGGCGCGACAAGGGCATCTGTCCGCCTTCGAACCACAGCTTGAATTTGTGACCCGAGCGGGACTTCGCGCCCTTGTGCCCCTTGGTGGCGGTTCCACCGTGGCCCGAACCCTGACCACGCCCGATGCGCTTGACGTTCCTTCGAGAACCTTTTGCCGGTGTGAGATTGCTGAGTATGTCTTTTGCCATTGTTGCTTCCTTCACCCTTCCGAAAGTTTCAAACCCTCGGAAGGTTTCTGATAGATTACTTCACTTCTTCGACACGCACGAGATGGCGTACAGCGGTGATCATGCCGCGAATCTGCGGCGTGTCGTTCTTGACCACGCTGTAGTTGGGCCTGCCGAGTCCCAGGGCTTTGATCGTCCGCTTCGCGTTCTCTTTTTGCTCAATGATGCTTCGAGTCTGCGTAATCTTGATTTTCTTCGAGGCTGACATTCCCAAACCTGTTAGTTTTGATGAAAGAGTTCCTGCAACGACATTCCACGACGCTCGGCGACCGAGCTCGGATCGGATAGACTCAAGAGCGCCTTCATCGTTGCTTTGACGACGTTATGCGGGTTTGACGAACCCATTTGCTTCGTCAAAACATCCTTGACGCCGGCCGATTCCAAAACGGCACGCACACCGCCGCCAGCAATGAGGCCCGTTCCCGGAGACGCAGGCTTCAGCAACACGCGCCCTGCGCCGAACTTGCCAATCACCTCGTGGGGGATCGTCCCTTTGATGATGGGGACCTTGACGACGCTTTTCTTCGCATCATCAACCCCCTTCGCAATGGCGTCGGCAACTTCATTTGCCTTCCCCAAACCAATCCCCACGTGCCCGTTGCCGTCACCCACAACGACGATCGCGTTGAAGCTGAATCGGCGCCCGCCCTTCACAACCTTCGCAACCCGGTTGATGTGGACGAGCTTTTCCTTGAGTTCGAGCTCACCTGCTTTGAATTTCGCCATCGCGTGTTCTTTTTGTGAGAGTGAGAAGTTAGAATTTGAGACCGGCTTCGCGCGCACCATCAGCAACCGCCTTGACGCGGCCATGGTAGAGGTATCCGGTTCGGTCATACACCACTTGTTGGATATTCTTCTCCAGGGCGCGCTTCGCAGCATACATTCCAACCTTCTTGCAGACATCCATCTTCGATGTCGCCTTCCTCAGCTCTTCGCGCAAGTCCTTCGAATTCGTCGAGGCCGACACCAACGTCTTCCCCGTCGTATCATCGATGATCTGCGCATAAATATGCTTTGCGCTGCGGTAGACAGTGAACCGCGGACGCTCCGGCGTACCGACAATTTTCTTCCGTATGCTGACCTTCTTCTTGTACCATCGGTCACGCTTCTTGTTTTGTATCATACCTCTCGTCCTTGAACAAAATGAAATTCACTTCCTCAGGCGAAGACCCGCTACTTCGTGGCCGTTGTTGCTGCGGCAGCCTTGCCGGCCTTGCGGCGGATGTACTCGCCTTCGTACTTGATACCTTTACCCTTGTACGGCTCCGGCGGCCGGAAGGAGCGAATCTTCGCTGCAACAAGACCGACGAGCTGCTTGTCAACGCCGGAGATGACGATGTTCGTCTGAGACGGTGTCTCAAGCGTGATGCCCTCGGGTGGACCGAATAAGATCGGGTGGGAGTACCCCACCATCAACTGCAGCTTCTTTCCCTTGATCTCCGCACGATACCCGACTCCGACGATCTCGAGCTTCTTCGTGTACCCCCGCGTGACGCCAAGGATCATATTCTGGATCAGCGCCCTCCACAATCCGTGCAAGGCACGCTGCGGTTTCTCGTCCGAACTCCGGGAGACAACAATCTCTGACTGGCCCACATCAACGCTGATATCCGGATGAAACTTCGCGGAGAGCTCTCCCTTGGGGCCCTTCACAACAATTATTCCATCCTTCTTGGAGACGTTGACCCCTTTGACAATGGGTATCGGTTTGCGACCAACTCGTGACACGGTTTCGTTCTCCTCAGTTTACCAAATGTAAGCGATGACCTCGCCGCCAACTTGAAGCTTGCGCGCCTGATGGTCCGTCATGACGCCCTTTGATGTGGAGATGATGGCAATGCCAAGCCCCCCCAGGACGCGCGGGAGCTCGTCAGCTCGCCGGTATTGCCGGATTCCAGGCTTGCTCACGCGCCGCAACCCCGCGATCACCGGCTTCCCGCCCTGATACTTGAGTTGAATGCGCAGGATCCCTTGCCTCCCGTCCTCCAGCACCATGTAGTTTGAGAGGTACTTCTCGTCCACCAGGATCTGCGCAATCGCTTTCTTCATGTTCGAGGCAGGCACATCCAGACGCTTGTGTTTTGCCTTTGCCGCGTTTCGAACGCGGGTGAAGAAATCCGCTATAGGGTCTGACATCGACATCGAATCAATTCTCCTTAGCTAAGAAACATCGAGAGCGAATTCACCAGCTTGCCTTGCGAAGACCGGGGATCTTTCCATCCAACGCGAGGTTCCGCAAGCAGATGCGGCACACGCCAAATTTCCTGTAATATCCGCGGGGCCGACCGCAAATTGCACACCGATTGTGCTGACGGACTTTGTACTTCGGCGTTCTCTTCGCCTTTTCCCTCATTGCTAAGCGTGCCAATGGTACTCCTCTCGATTGGAATTATTCTGCTGTTTGAAGAACCTCTTGCCTTTTCACGAACGGCATTCCCAGCGCCTTGAGCAGTTCATACGCTTCCGCATCAGTCTTCGCGGTCGTCACAATCGTGATATCCATGCCGCTAATCCGCGTGACCTTGTCGACATCGATCTCGGGAAAAATGATCTGTTCTTTGACGCCGAGCGTGTAATTGCCGTGCCCGTCGAAGGACTTGTCGGATACCCCGCGGAAATCACGGACGCGCGGGAGCGCGACGCTGATCAGACGGTCCAGAAACTCATACATCACCGCTCGTCGCAGCGTGACCCGGCAGCCGATGGGGAGCCCCTCACGGAGCTTGAAGTTCGAAATCGCCTTCTTGGACTTGGTGATGGCCACCTTCTGTCCCGTAATCGACTCAAGCTCTTTGACCGTCGTATCCAGGATCTTCGGATCCTGCGTCGCCATGCCAACACCGCTGTTGATTGAAATCTTCACCAGCTTTGGCACCTGCATCACGCTTGTGTACTGAAACCGCTTCATCAGAAGGGGAATGACTTCTTTCCTGTAATGCAGGAACAGGCGCGGCGGCACACCGGCTTCTCGGGTTGCAGCATGCTTCTTCCCGCCACCCTCTCCGGTCCCCTTCTCACCCTTTCCGCCTTTCCCCTTGCGTGCTGCGTCGTCGACCTTCTTTTGCTCTTTCTCTTTCTCTTTTGCCATGAATCAAATCTCCCAGCGAGACACTAGAACATCTCTTTGCAGTTCTTGCAGACGCGCACTGTTTTCCTTCGTCCGCTCGTCGCATCGGTCACATGCGCGTGGCCAATCCTCGTCGCTTCGTTGCATTTTGGACAGACCACCATCACATTCGATGCATGAATTGGACCCTCCTTCTGTACGATGCCACCCTGAGGGTTTTTCTGCGACGCCTTCGTGTGGCGCTTGACCATGTTGACATTCTCAATAATCACGCGGTTGCGGTCGGGGAACACCTTCAACACTTTTCCCTGCTTCCCGACAGCATTGCCTGCAACCACGAGGACCGTATCATTCTTATGAACGTGCATGCTATTTTCCTTCAACCTTTAAAGGACTTCCGGCGCCAGCGAAACGATCTTCATGAATTGCCGCTCGCGCAGCTCGCGTGCAACGGGACCAAAAATGCGCGTCCCCCGCGGCTCACCCTGAGGATTCAGCAACACCACGGCATTCTCATCGAACCGAATAAATGTCCCGTCCTTTCGCCCGACCTCCTTCTTGGTGCGCACCACCACTGCCCGAGAAACCTCTCCCTTCTTTACCGGCGCACCGGGAATGGCGCTCTTCACTGCAACGACCACCAGATCGCCAACCGTCGCGTACCGCTTGTCGTGCCCGCCCAACACGCGGATGCACCGGACCTTCTTTGCTCCGGAGTTGTCAGCTACGACTAAGTTTGTTTCTTCCTGAATCATGGTTCGCTCCTCAGCGAGACAGCAGGTCTCGTATTCAGATCGTTACTTTGCCTTCTCAATGATCTCCACCAGGCGCCAGCGTTTGTTCTTGCTCATCGGCCGCGTCTCCATCACCTTCACAAGATCGCCGATGCCAGCTTCCTGCTTCTCATCATGCGCCATCAGCGTTGAGGTGCGCTTGTAGTACTTCTTGTAGAGCGAGTGAGGAACCTTACGCTCCAGCGACACCACGATGCTCTTCTGCATCTTACTGCTGATGACCTTACCGACTCGAACCTTTCGCTGATTGCGCTGAACGGAAGACGTTGTCGCTTCTGTGCTCATCCCTTATGCCTTTACCTGTTTGTCAGATGGAACAGATTTCTCCTGCGGCTTCTTCAGCTGGCGCTCCCGGAGGATGGACTTCATTCTGGCGATGTCCTTCCTGGTGAGCGGCAGCTTCATCGGATTCTCCAACTGGCTCAACACCTTCTGAAAACGGAGGTTTGCCAGGCTTTCCTCTTCCTCTTGAATTCTCTTCACCAGTTCAGCGTCCGAGAGTTCGCGTAATTCATGTGCTTTCATCGAAACTCATCTCCTGATTCGATCAATGGTCCTGGTACTCGACCCGAGTAACCACTCTCGTCCGTATCGGCAGCTTATGAGCCGCAAGGTGGAACGCTTCGCCGGCCAGCTGCCTGGAGACACCGCCGAGTTCAAACATGATGCGGCCGGGCTTTACGACCGCTACCCAGAACTCCGGAATGCCCTTGCCGCTTCCCATTCGGGTTTCGGCCGGTTTCTTGGTCACCGGCTTGTCGGGGAAAATCCGAATCCACACTTTGCCTTCGCGCTTCATCATGCGGGTCAATGCAACGCGCGTCGCCTCGATCTGCCGCTGCGTGATCCAGCCGGGCTGCAGGGCCTTCAGACCGAAATCGCCGAACGCGACCGTGTTGCCACGCGTCGCCTTTCCCCTCATCCGTCCTCGCTGTGCTTTTCTGTATTTTACTCGTTTCGGCATCAACATGGTCGATACACTCCTTCTCTACCGGTTCACGGGGCCCAGGATTTCCCCCTTGCAGATCCACACCTTGACACCAATCGCACCGTAGATTGTCCGGGAAGTGGCGGTTGCGTAATCGATGTCAGCACGGATGGTGTGCAAGGGAATGCGCCCCTCCTTGTACTGCTCGCTGCGAGCGATTTCAGCACCCCCCAGCCGTCCACCGCACATCACGCGAATCCCCTCCGCTCCCATCCTCATCGCGGCCGTGATCGACTGCTTCATCGCCCGACGGAACGAAATCCTTCCTTCAATCTGCGAAGCGATCGCTTCGGCGACGAGCGAGGCATCGAGCTCGGGTCGTTTGATTTCGTGGATCAGAATTTTGACGTCTTTTGCCGTAACCTTCTTAAGCTCTTCCTCCAATTGCGCGATCTCTTTGCCGCTTTTTCCAATCACGATTCCGGGTCGGGAAGTGTGGATGGTGATGACGGCACGCTTCGGAGTCCTGTCAATTTGAATGCGCGAAATGCCCGCTTTCTTCAGACGGTTGCGGACATAGTTGCGCACCATCAGGTCTTCCTGGAGCTTCCCTGCGAATCCCTTCTCGTCATACCAGTTCGAATCCCAGGTTTTGGTGATGCCGAGACGAAACCCGATCGGATGAGTTTTCTGACCCAAGAGATCCTCCTGCTTAACTTTTCTTTGATGCTGACTTCTTCTCTGATTTAGTGGACTTGGTTGTCGCTTTCTTTTTCGGTTTCTCCACTGCTGTCGGTTTCGCCACTGGCGCTTCTGCTGCCGTCTTCGGGACAGCCGGCTTCGGCTTTACTATTGCTTCGCGCTGCGCAACGACGATCGTGAGATGGTGTGAGCGCTTGCGAATCCGGTACGCACGTCCCATCGGCGCCGGAGAAACCCGCTTCACGGTCGGCCCGCCATTCACGAAGGCCTCCTTTACAAAGAGGGTCGACGGGTCAACCCGGCCGCCTTCATCTTTGCTCTGGATGTTGGAAATCGCAGATCGGAGCACCATTTCGGCCGTCTTCGCAGCGTGCTTCGGTGTGAAATGCAGAACGTTGAGCGCCTCCTCGACGCCCCGACCGCGAATAAGGTCAACGACCAACCTCATTTTTCGCGGCGATGTCCCGACAAATCGATTGATTGCTTGTGCTTCCATAGATCCTCTATCTCTCGAAACCTTCCGAAGGTTCTCCGCGCACCGGCCTCCGACTCTTCGGAATGCCTCGTCGTTATTCAGGTGTTGTCGTCTTCTCGCTCTTCAAACCAGGGTGACCGCGGAAGATGCGCGTCGGCGCAAACTCTCCGAGCTTGTGACCGACCATCGCTTCCTGGATGTACACCGGGATAAACTTGTTCCCGTTGTGCACAGCGAACGTGTGTCCGACGAAATCCGGGATGATCGTGCACGCCCGCGCCCAGGTCTTGACGACCTTCTTCTGATTCGCCTTGTTGAGGGCTTCAACTTTCTTCTGAAGCTTTTGGTCGATGTACGGACCTTTTTTGAGTGAACGACTCATTGCGTCCTATCGTGAAATGATGGAAAACTCCTGATCGTTACTTGCGACGCTTCACAATGTACTTGTTCGATGGACTCTTGCGCTTGCGCGTCTTGAGTCCCTTTGCATACTTGCCCCACGGAGACTCGGGATGCTGCCAGCCGCCGCCGCTCTTGGATCGTCCCTCGCCACCGCCCATCGGATGATCGACGGGGTTCATCGCCATCCCGCGCGTCTGCGGACGAATGCCTAACCAGCGCGAGCGACCTGCCTTGCCAAGGCTGAGGTTTTCGTGGTCGAGATTGCCAACGACGCCGACCGTCGCGTAGCAGATCACGGGCAGCTTGCGCACCTCGCCCGAGGGCAACTTGACCGTCGCGAAATCTCCCTCCTTCGCCATCAGCTGAAGCGAATTGCCTGCGCTGCGACCGAGCTGACCGCCTTTGCCGGGCTTGATCTCGACATTGTGCACAAATGTGCCCACAGGAATCTCCGACAACGGCAGCGAATTGCCGACCTGAACCTCCGCCCCCGAGCCCGAGTTGACCTTTTGCCCGACCTTCAAACCGTCCGGCGCGATGATATAGCGCTTTTCGCCATCCACGTACTGCACCAAAGCAATGCGGGCGGAGCGATTAGGATCGTACTCGATTGCCGCCACTTTCGCCTCAACCCCATGCCGATCCCTCTTGAAGTCGATCACCCGATACATCCGCTTGTGCCCGCCGCCACGATGCCGCGACGTGATGCGGCCGAGGTTGTTCCTTCCGCCGGATTTCTTCACGGGTCGGAGTAAGGACTTCTCCGGAACAGTCTTCGTGACCTCTTCATACGTCGGCACCGAATAGAACCGCGTTGAAGGTGTGTATGGTCTCAGTTTTCGGATTGCCATAACGTACCTGCCGTTCCTTCAATCAAACATTTTCAAAGTAGTCGATCTTGTCACCTTCCTTGAGGGTGACGATTGCCTTCTTCCAGGTGTTCGTGCGCCCCGCGAACCTCCCGCGACGAGTGAGCTGAGTCTTGCGCTTCCCCTTCACCAGCAATGTCCGTACGCCAAGGACCGTCACCTTGAACTTCTTCTCGATGGCTTTTGTTATCGCGATCTTGTTCGCGCGGCTGTCCACTTCGAACGCATACTGCCGTTGGTCCTGGAGACCCGTGATCTTTTCTGTGACAATCGGTCGCTTGAGAATTCCAGTCATGACGTGTAACCTAGTTCATCAACGATTTCTGAAGGACGGTAATGGCGCTCTTCTGAATCAGCAGCACCTGGTTGCGAAGAATATCAAATGTCGAGACTTTGTCCGCTTCCCTGACATCCAGCGTTGGTATATTACGTCCCGACCTGAACAGGACGCCGTCGGTCTTGCTGGTCAGGAACAGAGTCTTTTTCCCTTGGAGCGACAACGCTCTCAGCACGGAGGACATCTCTTTGGTCTTCGGAGATTCCAGGCTGAAATCCTCCACCACGACAATCGATCCATCCTTCGCCTTATAGCTGAGGGCCGATTTGCGAGCGAGCATTCTCATCTTCGCAGGGATTTTCAGCACGTAGTCATGCGGATGGGGACCAAAGATTGAGCCACCGCCCACCCACAACGGTGAACGCGTCGTTCCCGCCCGGGCGCGGCCCGTCTTTTTCTGCTTGAACGGCTTCCTGCCACCACCTCTCACCTCGTTCCGCGGCTTCACCTTGTGCGTCCCTTGCCGCTGGTTCGCCTGAATCGACCGAACCGCCTGATAGATGGCATGGTCGTTCGGCGTGATCTCGAAGATCTCCGGCGCGAGCGTCACTTTCTCGCCGCTCTTCGTTCCATCCTTTTTGTAGACTTCCAACTCCATAAACTTCTTTCCCGAGCTCTCAGTCTCAGCTCTGTTTGACGATTTCAAGATAACTATTGATGGCACCTGGCACGGAGCCTTTGACAATCAAGATGTTCGAGTCCGCGATAACCTTGACGACCTTGAGGTTTTTCACCGTGACTTGCTCACCGCCCATCCTGCCGGCCATGCGCATGCCCTTGAGTACCCGTGAGGGGTATGAGCTCGCGCCAATGGATCCGGGCGCGCGGACCCGATCCGACTGACCGTGCGTGGCCATGCCGACGCCGCCGAAATGATGCCGCTTGACGACGCCCTGGAAGCCTCTTCCCTTCGAACGTCCGGATACATCCACGACATCGCCCTGCGCGAAGGTGTCGACACGCACTTCCTGTCCAACCTGGAACTGCGTCCCGTTGATAATGCGAAACTCCGAGATGAGCCGGAGTGGTTTCACGCCGCTCTTCTTGAAGTGACCTTTCA
>CAZTKU010000088.1:0-11749 GCA_964614245.1 uncultured Ignavibacteriaceae bacterium | reverse complement strand
TTTTCCTACGGCGACTACCTGCGCTGTGGGGCGCTTGCTCGTTTCTCGCCGATCATGAAAGACGTTGTCCGATTTGCCAACAACGGAGGCATGGTGCTTGGCATTTGTAACGGATTCCAGATTCTGGTTGAAGCGGGGCTGCTCCCCGGCGTTTTGCTGCGCAATGCTTCCTTGAAATTCGCCTGCAAATACGTCAACTTGCGAGTCGAGAATGCCGGCACCCGTTTCACGTCGCGGTGTGCAAAAGGGGAAGTGCTGGAGATGCCGATTGCCCATGGTGACGGCAACTATTTCACAGACGATGAGACGCTACGGCAGCTCGAAGACAACGGACAGATCGTGTTTCGCTACTGTGAGCGCGATGGCCGCATCACGGATGCCGCGAATCCGAATGGCTCGCTCTCCAATATCGCCGGCATCATCAATGAGGGGGGGAATGTCATGGGAATGATGCCGCACCCGGAACGGGCATCGGATCCCGTGCTCGGCCACACGGATGGCCGGAAAGTTTTTGACTCACTTGTCGAGAGTTTTGTTCTCGCCCGAGCGACCAGCCCGAAAGACTCTGCCCGCCCGCCAAAGCGGTTCGGGCGGGTCTGGCAGGCGTTGTCGAGCGGGCATCAATCACAACTTGTCTGACCGGAAGTCTCCTTCTCACGAAGTGATGCCTTCGGCAGGAGAAAGGGCACGGTGGGAGTATGAACCTTGGGGCGCCTGAAATAATACTGATCGTTGCTGTCATCCTCATCTTCTTTGGTGCGAAGAAGATCCCGGAGCTTGCGCAAGGTCTCGGAAAAGGCCTTCGAGAGTTCCGAAAGGCGGCGCGCGATATTCAGGACGACATCGAAAAAGATGTCAAGCAGATTGACCAGAACAAAGACCAAAAAAAGGAATAACTCCTTACCTGTTTCAAGCACCGTTGCCACGCCTGTTCTATTCTGGTGTGCAGGACACGACCCCGCGCGCCGGCACGTCGCTCAACGAATCCGTCGTTTCTCACCACGCACAAGTTCAGTGGATGAAGAAATACCGCTGTGTCTGAATGAGAACGTATGATTCCATTGCATCTGATCTCAGCGCGGGAAAAACTTCCTGCGAAACGATCACTCAGGATTACTTGCGAGCCATCGAGGCGGGAGGTGAGCTCAACGCCTTTCTTGCAGTCTTTCCCGATCACGCGCTCGACCAGGCCCGCGCAGTTGACAGGAAACTCGCGTCGGGTAGTGCTGGATCGTTGGCTGGCATGGTCGTCGCCATCAAGGATGTCATCTGCGTCAAAGATCAAAAGGTGACGTGCGGCTCGAAGATTCTGCAGAATTTTGTTTCGTTGTACGACGCCACGGCCGTTGTGCGTTTGAGGGAAGCTGACGCGATCATCATCGGCAAGACGAACATGGACGAGTTCGCGATGGGATCCTCGACAGAGAACTCGGCATTCGGTCGAGTCTGCCTGCCGCAGGACCGAACGCGCGTTCCAGGGGGATCCAGCGGCGGATCAGCCGTCGCGGTGAGAGCCGGGATGTCGACGGCGTCTCTCGGCAGCGACACCGGAGGATCGATTCGGCAACCGGCATCCTTCACGGGCGTCGTAGGATTGAAGCCGACGTATGGGCGCGTCTCGCGCTACGGCCTGGTTGCCTTTGCATCGTCATTCGATACCATTGGTCCGTTTGCGCTGGCGGTAAAAGACATTGCTCGAGTGCTACACGTAATTGCCGGACACGACGAGCGTGATTCAACGTCAGCTGCGATTCCGGTGCCCGACTACGTTGCGACTCTTACGAAGGAGATCAAAGGGCTTCGCGTAGGTATTCCGAGAGAGTATTTTGGTGAGGGCCTGAATTCGGAAGTCCGCGACGCCATTGAGAAGAGGATCGATGTGCTGCAAGCCAACGGGGCGATCATTGCGGACGTGAGCCTGCCGCACACTGAGTATACGATCGCGGCGTACTACATTCTCGTCACAGCGGAGGCGTCCTCAAACCTGGCTCGGTACGACGGTGCTCGCTATGGCTACCGTGCGAAGAAAACGGCCGATCTGCCGATCATGTACACAAGATCCCGAAGCGAAGGATTCGGCCCGGAAGTGAAACGCCGAATCATGCTCGGAACCTATGTGTTGTCCGCAGGTTATTATGATGCATATTACCGAAAAGGTCAAAAGGTGCGACGGTTGATCCAGGAGGATTTTGTCAACGCGTTCACGAAGGTCGATTGCCTCATCACGCCGACCTCGCCGACGACGGCCTTTGAAGCCGGGGAGAAAGTGGACGATCCATTGCAGATGTATCTCTCAGACATCTACACGACGTCGGCAAACCTCGCGGGGATTCCGGGGATCAGCATCCCTTGCGGGCAGGACCATCAAGGACTCCCGATCGGCCTGCAAATCCTGGGACGGCAGTTCGACGAAACAACAATCTTGAAGGTTGCTGATTTTCTCGAAACTGCCGCTTGAAACCTCGCACTCCTTGCTGGAACTCAGAACTCGAAGCTTTGAATCTCGAACTCAAAATTCCACACTCAGAACTGAGCGACTTTTTTCGATGAGCATCCTCGTTGACAAGAACACTCGACTTGTTGTGCAGGGGATCACGGGGGGCGAAGGCACGTTTCATACCAAACAAATGATCGATTACGGCACCAACGTTGTCGCAGGTGTCACACCGGGCAAGGGCGGAACGACGTACCTTGGAAATGAGAAGGACCAATTCGCCAGGCCGGTCCCTGTGTACAACACCGTTGCGGATGCAGTCGAAAAAGAAAAGGCAAACGCGTCGGTGATTTTTGTTCCAGCCGCTTTTGCGGCTGACGCTATCTTGGAAGCAGCAGACGCCGGAGTCAAGCTTATCGTGACCATCACCGAGGGCATTCCCGCAAGTGATCTGGTCAAGGTTTATGATTACCTGAAGGTGAAGGGCGCTAGGATGATCGGTCCGAACTGTCCCGGGATCATCACACCCGGGGCCTGCAAGGTTGGGATCATGCCTGGCTTCATCCACAAGCCCGGGCGTGTCGGGCTGGTCTCGCGGAGCGGAACATTGACATACGAGGCCGTCTGGCAGCTCACGGAGCGCGGTATCGGTCAGTCGACGTGCATCGGCATAGGAGGAGATCCCGTCATCGGCACGCGGTTTCTTGATGCGGTGAAGCTCTTCAATGGTGATCCCGACACCGATGCGATCATCATGATCGGTGAAATCGGTGGAACGGCAGAAGAGGAGGCGGCAGAGTACATCAAGAAGCACGTGAAGAAACCCGTGGTAGGATTTGTGGCAGGGCAGACAGCTCCCCCGGGGCGACGCATGGGGCACGCTGGAGCGATCATTTCTGGCGGTAAGGGTACGGCGGCGGAAAAATGCGAAGCGTTTCGCGTGGCTGGCATCCACGTGGTTGAAAGTCCGGCCCTCATCGGCGAAACCATGGAGCGGGTTTTGAAATCTTCGAAACGCGTCAGCGTCCCGGCGAAGGGCGCCAAGACTGCGCGAACAGCCGCCCAGCGGAAGGGGACCCTGAAGAAACCTCGACGCGCCCGGGCCGCGCAGACGAAGAAAACACGAAAGCAATCAAAGAATCGGCAGATGCACCGAGCACGGACACGGTGACGATGCATTCCTGGCGCCGTGTTGTCTTTGACTCGAGCACTCTAAGAGGGAAAATCATATGTGGGACGAAAAGCGAATCGGCACTGTACGGGAAGTGAGAAGCTCATCGGTCACGGTTGTCATCGATCCTGAGATCGCCTCGCTTTCCAAGAAGATCGGGAGCAAGATCTACTACATTGGACAGATCGGCACGTATGTCTTGATCCCGGTAGGTCAGCTCCTGGTGCTTGGGATTGTTTCGGAGTTTAAGAGGGGGGACGTGTACGAGAAGGACACAATCGTGCAACGTTACCTCATGCTGGTGACGCTGATCGGAACATTGAAGAAGGGGAAATTCGAAAGCGGCGTTTCAGTTCTCCCGACGGCTGATATGGTTGTCTATCTCTTGGAAGAAAAAGATCTCAAGGCAGCCTTCTCCACGTTTCAAAAGTATAACTTCTCCGTCGGTCAGCTTTCCCTCTTTGAAAACGAACGGGCGTACCTCGATCCGAATCGGTTTTTTGGCAAGCACCTGGCGATTCTGGGGTCCAGCGGGGCGGGAAAATCGTGCACCGTTGCATCGGTGCTGCAGAAAGTTGCGGCACTTCCGGACACAAACGTTGTGATCCTCGATCTCCACAATGAATATAAGAATGCTTTTGCCGAGGGTTGCCAGCACTTTGATATTGCGGCGCTCGAGCTCCCCTACTGGCTGATGAATTTTGATGAGATGGTGGAGATGTTCATCGATCCTCGTGATGAGAGCGGAACAACCATCATTTCGACGCTTCAGGACCTCGTTTTCGGAGCGAAGAAAGCCAAAAACCCGCGGCTGGCAAGCATTATCACAGTTGACTCGCCGGTCTATTTCGACGTCAATGAGGTCCGTGCCAGGATGCAGTTTCTTGACTCGGAGAAGATCCCCGCGGGGGCAGGCGGGCCGAAAGAGGGTCCGCACTTTGGAAAGTTTACCCGGTTCCTCATGAGATTGAATAGCATGATGAACGACCCACGGTATGCGTTCTTGTTCAAACCCCGCGTGTGTATCGATTCCGAGTCGGCAAAAGGACTGTTGACGATGATCTTTGGCCTCGACGGGAAATCGAAGATCACCATCATGGACATGAGTGGTATTCCCTTCGATGTCGTCAACACTGTTGTCGCGCTGATCGCGAGGATAGCGTTCGATTTCAACTTCTGGAACCCAAACCGGCGCGAGCTTCCCATCCTTCTTGTTTTCGAAGAGGCCCACAACTATCTTTCGGTGAATTCGAAGGGCTCCACCTCGGCGCGTCTGACCGTGGAGCGAATCGCGAAAGAGGGACGTAAGTACGGCGTGAGCTGCATGATCGTAAGCCAACGGCCATCGGAGATTTCGGAAACGATCCTCTCGCAATGCAACAATTTTGTGATCCTGCGGCTCCTGAATCCTATGGATCAGGCGTACATTCGGCGTCTCGTGCCCGAAACGTTTAGCGGCCTCGATACGGTCATCTCGACGCTCCGGCAGGGGGAGGCAATCATCGTCGGCGACTCAGCCCCGATGCCCATGCGTGTACAGATCGATGTGCCGGATCCGCAACCGGCCAGTTCGGATATCTACTTCTTCGACAAATGGAAGAAAAAAGGGGCGGAGACAAACGCGAGCGATGTGCTGGAGCGGTGGTGGAACCAGCTTAAGACGTGAATGGAAGGCCGAACTCAACAAACAAAACTTCACAAGGATAGCATGGCTATTGAGCGAACCCTGGCAATCTTGAAACCCGATTGTATACGAAAAAAACTCCAAGGAGAAGTTCTCACACGAATTCAAAAGGCCGGCTTCAAGGTTCTGAGCATGAAGCAAGTTCGATTGACGAGAGAGACCGCCGGCGCCTTTTACGCTGTCCACAGACATCGCCCGTTCTACGAGGATCTCGTGGCATATATGTCGAGTGGACCCTGCGTTCCCATTGCGCTCGAAAAGGAAAACGCCATTGCGGATTTTCGGACCCTTATCGGAGCGACCGATCCAACCGAGGCCGCCGAGGGGACCATCCGCAAACTCTTCGCGGATAATAAGGAGAAGAATATCGTCCATGGGTCTGATTCTCTAGAGAACGGCAGGTTCGAAGTGGCGTTCTTCTTCTCCGAACGCGAGCTCGTCTAGCCTGTTCACCAACCCGAAATCCGCATTCTACATTCCGAGATCCCCCGATGGCACTCGCAAAGTGGAAGAAACTCAGCCAAAAGGAGCTCTACAAAAACCCCTGGTGGATCTATCGCCAGGACACGTTCCAGCTGCCGAACGGTGAGGTCGGAGATTATTTTTACGTCCACACGAACGGGTCGAGCCTGATTATCCCCATCCGTGACGACGGGAAGATCGTCATGGTGACGCAATACCGATACTTGTGTGACGAAGAGAGTCTGGAGTTCCCCTGTGGAGGGGTGAAGGCGGGTGGCGACTATCTCTCAACGGCCCTTCGCGAGCTTGCCGAGGAAGCCGGATTTGACTCTGCTGACCTGAAGCAGGTGGGGACGTTCAATCCGTACAACGGTATCACGAATGAAATGTGCCGCGTCTACGTAGCCCGTAAATTGCGCAGCGTGCCCCCGCAGCCCGATTCGACCGAGGAGTTCGAACACGTGTATCTCTCGCCGTCGCAGATCGATGAAAGGATCAGGTCGGGAGAGATCTGGGACGGGATGACAATAGCCGCGTGGGCCATTGCGCGGCCGATGATCGTTTGACGGCAGAATCGCACACATCGTGCGGTTTTTCTTCCTCTCTCCCGTCCAGATTCATGCCTTCGCCAATGCCTGCTTCAAGTCCGCTACGATGTCCTCAACATCTTCAATCCCGACGGAGATTCTCACCAGCCCGTCCGTGACGCCGATGCGCTTTCGTTCTTCGGGAGGAACGGAAGCATGCGTCATCGTCGCGGGATGAGAGATGAGCGTCTCAACGCCCCCCAGGCTCTCGGCAAGCGCACAGAGACGCACTCCCTTGAGCAACCTCCTCGCCTTGTCGAGGCCGCCAAGGTCGAACGAAATCATTCCCCCAAAGCCACGCATCTGTTTCATCGCCAATCGGTGTTGCGGATGCGAAACCAAGCCCGGGTAGTTCACCTTCCTTACTTTGCGATGCATGCTGAGGAATGTGGCCACCTCCATTGCATTGGTGTCATGCCGTGCCATCCGAAGGGCGAGTGTCTTGATTCCACGCAGGCACATCCATGCCTCAAAGGGACTCATGATTGCCCCGACGGACTTTTGAATGAATCGCAAACGCTCGATTAGAGCGGCGTCGTTCAGAACGATCAATCCGCCAAGCATGTCACTATGGCCATTGAGGTATTTGGTAGCACTGTGGACAACGATGTCGATGCCTAAGTCCAGGGGATTCTGGAGATACGGTGTCGCAAAGGTGTTATCCACGACGGAGATCAGTTTTTTCGCTTCGCACAACTTCGCGACGCCGGCAAGGTCTGTAATCTCCATTGTTGGATTGGTCGGAGTCTCGACAAACACGATCTTCGTGTTTGGCCTGATTGCCGCCTTGATAGTGTCCACATCTGTCGTGTCAACGAACTCAAAGTCGAGGTTGTAACCGCCCAGAACTAGCTTACCGAGCCTGTAGGTGCCTCCGTAGACGTTTCGGGAAAGGATGACGTGGTCTCCTGCCTTGAGCAGTTGAAAGATCGCAGCCTCGGCAGCCATTCCGGACGCGAAGGCCAATCCCTCTTTCCCATTTTCCAACGCGGCGATATTCTTTTCCAGGACAGCGCGCGTCGGGTTGGAGATGCGCGAATATGCGTATCCTTTGTGTTTACCCAGCTCTTCCTGGACGTAGGTGGAGGTCAGGTGGATGGGGGTCATGATCGATCCTGTCGAGGGATCGGGCTCAATGCCGGCGTGAACTGCTTTAGTCGAAAAACCCATGAGCGCTCCTTATGTGTTGCGTAATTGTCGATTGCAGATTGGCGATTGTCACTCGAGCAGCTGATGCCGGAGTGCTTCCTTATCGGGACATATACTCGATCACATCATACCGCGTCACAATTCCAACCACGCTCCCGTTCTCCTCGACGAGGACTGCGGGGTACGGCCAACCGTTTCAAAGATCGTGTTCTGTCACTGGATCTTTCTCGAGTCTGAACGCATCGTGCCGCCCCAGGAATTGTTTGTTATGGATTCCTGAGAAAATATGCGAAACAGTCTTCAAAGTAAACGAAAGAGCTCCGTTTTCCTGTTTCATGCTCCACCTGCACTGAATGAAAGCGTCGTCCGCCTCTCTGCACAGACCCAAAGTAATTTAGCTTGACATTGGGACCACTTTTCTGTATCATTTCACCCCTATTTTGATGTAAAATAGCGTCATTTTGATCAAAAAAGTAAGGATTTCGCAGAGTTTTATGGCGACGACGGTTGATTTTCGAGTTGGAATGGTAATCCGATTTAACGGTGAGCTACACAGGATTGATGAGTACATTCATCGGACTCCGGGAAACCTTCGGGCATTTGTCCAGGCGAAGCTCCGCAACCTCAAGACGGGAAGAGTAAGCGAGAATCGGTTTAGGTCGGGGGAGGACGTGGAAGAGGTGAGAGTCGAGCAGAAGGAGTACACCTACCTCTACCATGATGGATCAACGTACCAGTTCATGGAAAAGGAGACCTTCGAGCAGATCCCGGTTACCGAGGCGAACCTGGGAGATGGGGCTCGATTCTTGAAGGAAGGCGAAACCGTCCAACTTCAGATGGTCGGAACGGATATCGTGGGCTGCGAGATACCGTCCAATGTTGAACTGCAGGTTGTCGAAACTGTGCCCGGTGTCCGGGGGGATACGGCCACAGGCGCCACGAAGCCGGCGAGAGTGCAAACGGGGGCTACCGTTAACGTACCTCTCTTCATCAACGAAGGGGATGTCATTCGTGTCAGTACACGAACGGGGGAGTATTTGGAACGGGTCAAGAGCTGACTGGGGATTGGTGACTTTCGAAGTCGTTTGCCCGTCCAGCCTTCTCTGGCGGGCCGGCATCGAGCGAGGCGATCAATCACGTATCCTACAACAAACCCGAGAGAGAAATGGACCTTTCATACGTCAAGAAAGTGATCAAGCTCATTGAGAAGAGTGATATCGACGAAATTGAAATTGAGGAAGAAGGAAAGAAAATACGAGTCGCGAAGCACCGCAATTCACAAGCTCTCATAGCTGCACAACCGGCATACCAGATTCCCGTCACGCCACCACCGATCCAACCCTCCAACGTCGCAAGTCCAACGCCTCTGGCGGCACAGCCCGCCGCCAAGCCGGAGACGAAATTCCACGAGGTTCGTTCTCCGATTGTCGGAACGTTCTATCGAGCTCCCGCACCTGATGCTGAACCCTACGTCGAAGTTGGCCAGGAAATAAGCGCTGGGGCTGTTCTCTGCATCGTTGAAGCGATGAAACTGATGAACGAGATTGAGTCCGACGTCAACGGCCGCATCGCTCAGATTCTCGTAGAAAATGGCAAACCGGTGGAATACAATCAGATCCTATTCTTGATAGAAAGACTCTGATGAGCGGACGTCCGAGCACGGAGCCGATTCTCTCACTCATCCCCCCAGAGCTCAGACCCTTCTGAAAAGGAATTGATTTGTTCAAGAAAGTCCTCATCGCGAATCGTGGTGAAATCGCCCTCCGCATCATTCGAGCGTGCCGCGAACTTGGAGTCAGAACGGTCGCTGTGTACTCCGAGGCCGATCGGTATTCTCTGCATGTTAGATTTGCAGATGAAGCGGTCTGTATCGGCCCGCCTCCCAGCAAAGAAAGCTATCTAAACATTCCACGGTTGATCGCGGCGGCGGAGGTCACCAACGCAGATGCCGTTCACCCCGGCTACGGGTTCCTTGCGGAGAATGCTGGCTTCGCTGAGATCTGCACGACCTCAGGCCTCACCTTCATTGGCCCAAAAGCGGAGTCGATTTCGGCAATGGGCGACAAGGCGCTCGCGAGAGAAACCATGCGCAAGGCAGGTGTCCCCATCGTTCCGGGCAGTGACGGCGTCATCTCGGATTTCAATGAAGCGAAGCGAATCGCGGGTGAGATCGGCTATCCGATCATCATCAAAGCTACGGCGGGGGGTGGAGGAAGGGGGATGCGCATTGTGCGAGAGCCTGGTGATCTGGAAAACTCCTTCCGCACCGCCAGTCACGAAGCAGAAACGGCGTTTGGCAATCCGTCGGTGTACCTGGAACGATACCTCGAGGAGCCACGCCACGTTGAGATTCAAGTGATGGGGGATCGACACGGGAACGTGGTTCATTACGGGGAGCGCGATTGCTCCATTCAACGGCGACATCAGAAACTTGTCGAGGAGTCGCCGTCTCCCGCCATCACGCAAGATATTCGGGAAGCGATGGGAACCGCGGCCGTAAAGGGCGCCAAGGGTGTTCACTACGAGGGGGCGGGAACGATCGAATTCCTGCTGGACAAGCACAGGAACTTCTACTTCATGGAGATGAACACACGAATCCAGGTGGAACATCCCGTCACAGAAGAGGTGATGGGACTCGACTTGGTCAAGGCGCAAATCGAAGTTGCGGCCGGTGAGCGCCTGAAAAGAGTCACGCTGAGGCCCCAGTCCCACGTGATTGAATGCCGCATCAACGCGGAGGATCCCAACCACGATTTTCGCCCGTCGCCGGGAAAAATCCTGAGCTTCCATATGCCGGGCGGCTTCGGGGTTCGGGTCGATACGCACGCGTATACCGGGTATGAGATCCCTCCATACTACGACTCCCTCGTCGCGAAGCTCATCGTGAAGGCAAAAACGCGCGATGAAGCGATCGACAAAATGTACCACACGCTTGACGAATTTATCATTGAGGGTATCCAGACGACGATACCATTTCACAAGAAGCTAATGCGAAACGATCAGTTCCGCAGCGGCCATTTTGACACGACATTTGTCGAGGACTTCGATTTCAAAGATTGAGATTGTATTCTCGGTCCCACGGAACAAGGGCAGGCTCCAAATAGCATATAAGAGACAACAGCGTCACTATTCCCGATTACTTTCGACCTCTCGAGGAGACTATGAACTTCCCTGAAAATCTCAAATATACGAACGATCACGAGTGGATCCGCGTCGAGGACGGCACGGGCTGGGTGGGTGTCACGGATTATGCGCAAGGTGAGCTGGGAGACGTTGTCTATGTCGAGTTGCCTTCGCCGGGCGCGAAGGTGCAGCAAGGTAAATCGTTCGGTACCATCGAGGCCGTCAAAGCGGTGTCAGACCTCTTCGCTCCAGTCAGCGGTGAAGTGCTGGAAGCGAATACGGAGGTCCAAGGCAACCCCGATGTCGTCAACAAGGACCCGTACGGTCGAGGTTGGATGGTCAAGATACGGATTGCAAATCCCTCTGAGCTGGCAAACCTACTCGACGTTGACGCGTACAAGAAGCTTGTCGCGAAGTAGCCTCGTATCTGCGTTTTCCTCTTCGTCTGAGAGGCGTTGAAAATCCGGCCATCTTTTGTTATCTTGACTGAATGTGGGACGGAGAGTGCAGAGACTTTGGTTGAACGCCTCCTCAGAACGTACCTCCATAGTGTCGTGAGCCGGTATGACACATAGGGCCGACGCGAACAAGGGTTCGGTAGGGTCTGCAACGCTCGGTCGGTCACAGCGAAACCTCGTCGCCGTTCTCGCCGCAATTCTCTTTCCCACATTTGTCGGGCTAGGCTATTTGCTCTCCGAGTTCCGCGATTCCACCGAGAGAACCACAAGGGACTTTGCCGCCGCTGCGGCTCGCGATACCGTTGTCCTTTCCGCATACGACCACTCTATCACTCTATTCTATATTGCGCAGGAGGCATTTGCGCACCCTTCGAGGCGAGCCGATCTCTACGCACCGTATACAGCGCTTCTGAAGTATCTTGACTCCCTCCATTCGACCTACCAGGCTCTTCTTGGTCAAGCCCCAGAAGAGGTGAGACAATCGTTGCACGAGAAGTTTGAACATTACTGGGAACTATCTCTCAGACTCGCAGAGTTTTCTGCAATCGTCTTCAAGTTCGAAGGTCAGGTGTCAACCAGGCCGCGTCGGACAGCAGTTCCTCCAGCCCGGCCGAAGGGAAGATTGGGCGCTGGGCAGGAGGAGACGTATTTGCCGGACGCTAACGAGTTCTTCAGGTCGAT
>CAZTKU010000087.1:1693-11769 GCA_964614245.1 uncultured Ignavibacteriaceae bacterium | reverse complement strand
TGGCGGATTAGAATTTTCCAAACCGGAAGGTCAGAAGTCCGGATGGACCGCTCAGCTCGGAATTTGAGGAGACCTTTGAATCCAGACCAGTGATGTAGCGGTAACTGGCGCCCGCGCTGATGCGGAAGAACGGGGTTACGTTCAGTGTTGCGTGCACGGTTGGCTCAACGATGAAGAACGCGTCGCTCTCTCGCCGGTAGGACATCGATACGTCGTCATCGCGCCAACTCACGCCGCCTGCTCCGATCAGCGCCAGAAAGGAAAGGTGGATGAGCTTGTTAGGCTCGGGAATGTACTCGAGTTCAAGTCCACCATAGCCGAACTCCAGATATCGCTCGCCGTTCGGTCCAAGGGTGTTTGCCTTCACGTTGGTGACGAGGCCATAGCCACCGCCCCCGAGGATGAAAGTGTGATTGATGATCCACCCACCTCTTCCGCCCACGAGTACGCCCGACTCGCCATTGAAGCTTCCAAATTTTACCACAGGCCCGCCGAAACCGCCATGCTCGATTTCGCCTTTGATGAGGGTCTCTTCTTCTTGGGCAAGAACAGGAAGTGCGAGGACCAGCAGAGTCGCTAGAACTGCGATCGTTTTCATTGTTGCTCCTTTTTCAATTGTCATTGGTAAGAACCATTCGCTTCGTCCAAAGCTCTTTACACATACGGAGAAGACAAAGGTGAGTTGCACACTCGCTGCTCGGGGCTTATGCAACTCGCTAGAGCGCGATGGTCTCGACTTCGCAAATGAACCGCGAGAGCTTCTCCTCATCTAACCTGCCATCCGTTCGTACACCGCTGCACACGTCGACCGCGTAAGGACAGACTTGGCGGATTGCCTCCACGACATTTCCAGGATTGAGTCCGCCGGCAAGAAAGACCGGTAGGCCGATTTCGTCCCGGATTCGTCTGCTAATCCTCCAATCATGCGTGCGACCGGTTCCGCCGAGTTCTTTGACCGGGAGGCGAGGATTCCCCGAGTCGAGCAAGATAGCATCAACATAGGGGGCAACCGATCGAGCCTCCCGTAGCGCATCGTCATCAAGCACGTGAATGACCTGAACGATTCCTATGCCAGGCAGGATCCGTCGAAGCTCCTGATATGTGTTGATGGGCACAGCATCGACGAGCTGAAGCGTGTTGACGCGGGTCTTTCGCTGTTGAGTGATGATGGAGTCAGCGTCCTGCTTGCTCGTCAAGAGAAATGACGCGACGCCCGGGGGCACATCGGCGGCAATCCCGGCGATGAGGTCTTCGGAAATCGGCCCCGGGCCGCTCGGCATGGCAGAGACAAATCCGATTGCCGATGCGCCGTAGCGAATGGCGAGCCGAGCTTCATCAATGGTCCTTATGCAGCAGATTTTTACCCTGGTTTTCATTGTCCGAACAGAATAACTATGATAGCTGACAGGACGATTTCCTGCAGCAACAGCATGACATTCGGGTGTTGATGTGCCATGATCTTCTATGAAGGCTTTTGGTCGCGAGGTTGCTGGCTGCGGTCCGCTGAGCCGCCCATGCTCTGCGTGAGGTGCAGATGTTTCATCGATCGTGTGCTTTCGCGCGTGCCGAGCCAGGTGATCGCAGCAACGGCAGCAATGATCAACGCGGCGGCCCCGAGAATGCGACCGTAGAGCGGCTCATCGGCGACCAGCCAGCCGATGAGTACCGCGACGACAGGGTTCACGTACGCGTAGGTCGATGCAAGCGCAGGAGTTGTGGCGCGCAGCAGCCAAACGTACGACGTGAATGCAATGAGCGATCCAAACACCGTGAGGTACGCGAGCGCGGCGAATGATCGATTGGTAACGGCAGAAAGATGAAATGTGTTGAGCTCGCCAGAAATCGCGCTCACCAGCACCAACGCGAACCCACCAGCAAGCATCTCCATCCCCGTTGCCAGCATCGGTGAGGATGGGAGCGTCGCTCGTCGCGAGTAGATGGATCCGGCGGCCCAGCACATGGAAGCGAGAAGAAGCACAATCGCAACCAGGATGTTGATGTCTTCGCCGCCGACGAGATCAGCCGGGTCGATCAACACCATGATCCCGAGTGTTCCAAGGGCCAATCCGAGGGCCACGCCCACCGAGGGCTTGATCCCTCCCTGCATCCATTCGATCGTAACGAACCAGAGCGGGCTGATGGCAACGAGCAATGCTGCGATCCCGGAGGGTATTACTTGTTCCGCCCAACTCAGGGTGCCGTTACCGATTACAAGCAACATCAACCCGATCAGGGCTGCGGATCTCCAGTGATTGAGCGTCGGTGGCGGCACTCCGCGGATTCTGGTCCAGGCGTACAGCAATGTGCCCGCCAGGATGAAGCGACTTCCAGCCATCAGGAATGGTGGGATCGATTCGATGGCAATGCGGATGCCAAGGTAGGTGGAGCCCCAGATCAGGTAGACAGCAGCAAATGCCGAGATCAATTTGAGGCGAGGTGGATGCTCAATCATCTGCAAAAGCTGTAGAGAGCCGTGGTGAGAGGAATGTCGAAGCCAATATATCTGGGTGCTGCGGGTGACCTCTTTGCGGAAGGCGGACGGCTGTTCTCATGAGGCTCCGTCACTGCGTCAGTCCTTCCAGTTCCACCATTTCAATAGTCTGGGATTGTGTCTCTTGTTCGAGGCGTAGTACACGGCGCACCGGAAGGTATACAACAGGCAGCGATCGATGGTGATACCTTGCTGGATGCAGCGCTTGAGATAGAGATGCTCAGCGTCTTTTCCCTTCAGGTCCGTGACCTTCCGGATCCCGAGCTGCCAAAGATCCTCAGCAATGCTCTTGCCCACACCTGGAATTTCCTGCAGCTGTTTCAATGCCTCTCGTTTCATCTCAATTGTCATCGCGATGCCCTTTCTGTTTCAGAAAAAATCTTTCAGGCGCTCGAGGTTTCGCTTATTCTTCCTCCGGCGCTTTGGTGAGCATAAGACTGTCGAGAACTGCCCCCTGGCCGTTATAGATCATCATCTTGAAAGACACCGGCGTGACATCGGCGATCGCATAATTGTAGTCCTTGACAGACTTCAGCGTGTAGATGGTGTCGGAGGGCGAGTACAATGGCGCTCCCGCAGTTCCGATGATCAGATGGTGAATCCCATTGACGAAGTTGTGCTGATAGAAATGCGAGTGGCCGGAGATAAACATGTCAAGGCCGTTCGGCTCGAAGATTTTGGTTGTCATCTCTTTGAGTTTCTCGTTCTCACCGTGGCCCCCGGCACCGTAAGCATGCTTGTGCGCAATGGCGATCTTCCACCGTTTGGCTGATGAAGCAAGATCTCTGTGTGCGAACGAAAACTGCGGGCTTCCTTCGGAGTAATCGACCTGCGTGTTCAAGACGAGGACGTGGAGATCGCCATAGTCAAGAGAAAAATACTCCTGCGTTCCTGAAGCCGACGTGGGAGCCTGGGTGAACGCCTTTGTGTTTGCCGACCATCCTTCATGATTGCCGGTCGCGTTGAAGAACGGCACACGGGCAATCAGCGCAAGCTCGTTGGCTCGGAAGTACTCATCCTTGAAGGCAGAGTAGGACGAACGAACGCACAAGTCGCCACCGTAGAGGGACATAACCGGGTTTGCATCGGCGATACGCTTGGCGATGCTGTCGTGTACGGCAGTGCCTGACCGGCAATCAGCCATCCAGGCAAAGCGGAAGCTCGTTCCAGCCAGAACAGCAGTTGTAAAGCTCGCATCGGCTGAAACGCCTCTCCCCTGGCGCGCGCGATAGTGGTAAACCGTGTTCGGCTCAAGTCCGGCAAGCTTGACATTGTGCACGTATGTCGAGAGTGTGGTCGACTCGGTGTACTCGGTGCGCGCACTCTTGCCATATGTCGATGTGGGCCCGTATTCGACGGTGACGGTGTCGGCCGAGGAGCTCTCGACGAGAACGTAGATACTGTTCGTTGTGACCGCCTGAAGATACGGCGGCATCAGCATCGGTCCGGACTGCTGGCGCGAGCAACCGCAGAAGGAAAGGCAAAGGAGGAAGATGAGGCTAAGCTTAACCTTGATACACGATTCTCCCAGAAGACTGCGTTTACGGGGCGCGAAAGAATAATACTTGGACAATATGATGGAATGTCTTGAGAGAAGAAAGAAGATTCATGCGGCTTTACAGGGAGGGCTATCTGGAAAGCTCACGATGCCGGAAGCAGCTTGTGATGTGATCGTTGACCATGCCGACCGCCTGCATGAAAGCGTAGCAAATCGTCGATCCGGCAAACTTGAACCCGCGCTCCTTCAGGTCTTCGCTCATTGCATCGGATTCGCGGGTCTTCGGCGGTATCTGCTTAAGCGTCTTCCAGCGGTTCACCCGTGGCTTCCCGTCCACGAACCGCCAGATGTATCGGTCAAAGCTTCCGAACTCCTTTTGAACGGCGAGGAAGGCCTTCGCGTTCCCGACGGTGGCCTCGATCTTCATCCGGTTCCGGACGATCCCTTCATCGCTCAGAAGCTGCCGCACCTTGTACTGATCGTACCCCGCGATCTTCCTTGCGTCGAAACGGTCGAAAGCTTTCCTGTAGTTCTCACGCTTCCTGAGAATGGTGATCCAGCTCAGCCCTGCCTGGGCTCCCTCGAGGATCAGCATCTCGAAGAGCTTCCGGTCGTCGTGGACAGGCGAGCCCCATTCCTCGTCGTGATATCCAAGATACAACGGGTCGGACGTTGACCAGCCACAACGTTGTTTCATAGAATGCGGTTCCTCTTGAAATCGTTACATGGAAGTTACAGGGAAGATGCAGAGCCACACCGAGAGTTTTCTCAAAACTACTCTTCTCGGTGCTCTTCGTGACCTCTCTCTCGCTCTGTCTCAGGTTTCAGTTCTTGAAATACGCCTCAAGATAGAATTTTTCTCTTAAATACGCACTCCGCCAGGTGGGGTTCAGGGCATCCAGGAGAAGTGCCTCGGCTGCGCCAAATGGATAGAGCGCCAGGCGTTTTGAAACTGAAAGTGAGAGAGAAGGAAGGGTAGTGACAATCCTTTGATAGATCGAATCCACTTCGCTAGCAAATGACGTGAAGTCGGGGAGTGACCCGAAGTTACTCCCGGGTTGATACCCTCTTGCTGCAAGTTCTGAAAGGCGGTACTCGGTGTATCGAGCAACCCCTTCTTGCCAGAGCTGGAAAGAGAAGTATCTGTAGTCGTCATGAGCGAGAACCTTTTGGAACTCTCGCCTTGCACGAAGGTATCTTGCTGCCGTGACATTCAGGCTATCGGTGCCCCGGGAACGCAATGCATCATATAGTAACGCGCTGAGGGAGGAAAATTGGGTGCTGATGGTTGCCGAGTCATACGGAAAGGGATAATTCAACATCCACATTCCGGTTTTGTCGCCTCGAGCGAGGTTCAGTGCATCGACGTCGGGATAATACGACGGCTGCGACGTCTGCAGCTGGTGGAAGTGCTCATGGAGCATGGTAAGCACCCAGCGTGTTGATCTCTTCGCCTCGGTGTTTTCGGCCTGACCAATGACGATGCAGGAAACCCCAGCCACAGCCGGGAATGTCGCCAGCAGGTCTGGCTGGAACACACGCCTGCGGACATAGATGTCGCTTTTCAAGAGCGAATCGTGCTTCAAGAAGGAAAAATCGTTCGTAGGCTTCGGGTGGCGGATGAGAAATTCGTGCTCAGGCGTCACGAGCAGCACGGCGAATGGAGCCTTATCCCAGTCTCTCCAGACCTTGTTCCCGACCTCTTCCGCGAGTCGAAACGCCTCAGCGAGACGAACTCGATCTCGGTCGGAAAGGGTGGGCTGTTGACGGGAATACGCTGGAGTCGGCGTTAATAACGGCAGAGTGAGGGAAAGGATGAGAAAGGTAACAAGTGAACAGACGCGCTGTGGCATAGGCGGACCCGGTTCCGAAGAATGATACTGTGATTTCTTTTTGAGACGATCAGACGTGTGCACATGTTCCCGCGTTCACACTTCTGTCTTGTGGTGTGGATCGAGACCTCAGCAGGCATTACGCGATCCGGCTGAGGCGCCGTCAGAAGCGCGGTCTCTGCGAATGTCTGCCGCTTCCGTTCGTTGTCCGGCAGGCAGGCTGTCGGAGAACTCCACCTACAGCCCAAACATTATCGTCGCTTTGATTTGAACCGCGTTGATTGTTCTCGCGTTCCCGATGAAATGCTTGTCGTCGCCAGCTTTGTAGAGCGGATCCTTATCGTCATTCAGGGTGAGATAGGAATCAATGCGCTGATCTTGAGTAGGATTGTCATCCTCCCACGCTTTGCCGCTGGTGTTCAAGAGGTTATACGACACACCCAGGTCGAGCGATGTCAGCACGCCGAATTTCAGGATCACCCCTCCTGTGAATCCAACTCCGATGCGCGTAACCGATTTCAAGTCATATGTCGCGCTTGGAAGTTTCGAGACACCCTGAAACTTTGCCTCTCCGCTGAATCTGTTGAGCGCGACATGAGCGCCTATATATGGCGTCACGGGCACTGCGGGCAAGCCGATGTAAAATTCCGGTCCGACCTCGAAGGCAAGGACCTTCTGTGAAATCTCCACTGCTCCTTGTCCAGGCTCCGCCTCCCCGTCATTGCTGAAGGTGGAGTAATCGACTTCCCCCGTCAATTGAAAGCCCAGAACTCCCACGCGCGCTTTTGCGTGAACATTCAGGCCGCTCGCGAGCCCATACTTGGTGCCGTTGTAGTACTCGATGGTGGTGCCGGTATAATCAGAAGCGGGCAGAGCCAATCCCGCTCCGCCGCCGACCTGCACTGTAACTTGTGCTTGGCTTACAGCGATCGCCACGGTTGTCGCGAGGAGAAGGCAAACAACGCGAAGAGATACCGATTGAACAGAGTTCATAATGACCTCCCCAGGTTATTGATAGGATGAATCAATTTATGAAAGAGGCAAGGGAAAATCAACGAAGGACCGGGGCGAAATGCGGGTGCGTGAGGTGTGCCACACAGGTGCAGAGCTATCACGGAGCAGGAGGTTGGGTGGGACGAACGTTGAAGAACTCTGCGCGAACATCCCGCACAATGAAGTACACTGCGACGCCGATCGCGCCGATCAGACTCAGCACGCCGATAAAAGCGACAACAGCGGCGAGGTCCTCCGCCGAATCGAGGATGCCCATGTATCCGCACAGCCATCGCCAGTCGTGCATCGCGTGCCGGGAGATGAGCGTGAGTTGCTGCTTGGGAGCGTCGCCGATGTAGATTGATACGTTGATCAAGTTGTGCCCCAGCCAATACAAAGTGCCGATGAGCGATCGCAACCCGCTTGTTCTCAAGAAGACAACGATGGCGGTGACGGGGAGAATGACCTGAATCAACGATCCGCCGAGAAAGTGCATGAATCTCCCGAAGATGCTGAAGATTCCGTGCCCGCCTTCGTGGATAAAGAGGTCAATCGTGTCGATGATCCAGATGACAAAGGGCATGTCATGACGGCCATGAGGAGTCTGGTAATCGGTCGCGAGGTACCAAGAGAGATAAACAAGAATCAGGAGAACGATGACGTGGAAGGCGATGAGGGCTTTTTTCATAAGCGAGTATCTCACAACCATGGCGAGATTTGCGAAGCGGCTTGCGGAATGTAGAGAAACCCGCGCGGAAAGTCAATCAAGTGGATCAAAAGGGGGCCGTCACTAGGACCGCATGCTTTCTGTCGTGGCGGCTCTCTAACCTGAACTTAGTCGAGGCAGTATGCTTGTGCCGATGTTGCCAACGGTGGGGTGGCAATGTCATGTCAGTCGTTCCGCACAATCCTTCCATCAAGAAGATGAATGGTCCGTCGACCGTAGGATGCATTTCTTTCGGAATGGGTCGCCTGCACGATCGTTGTTCCTTCTTCATTCAATTTCTTGAACAGCTCCATGATATCCTGTCCCTGCGTTGAATTGAGGTTGCCGGTGGGCTCATCGGCCAGGATGAGCTTGGGAGTGGTAATGATCGCGCGGGCAACGCCCACGAGTTGCTGCTGACCGCCGGAGAGTTGGTTTGGAAACAGATCCTTCTTTGCCACGATCTGAAAACGGTCAAGTATGTCGCTGACGAGGCTCTTCCGCTCGGAGGCCTTGATCTTCTTGTAGATCAGCGGCGTTTCAAGATTTTCGTAGACGGTTAGGTCGTCGATGAGATGATAGCTTTGAAAAACGAAACCGATGTGGTACTTGTGCAGCTCGGACCGTTGTTTCTCGCTGAGCCTGTGTGCCGGTTCGTCCAAGAAGTAATACTCGCCTCTCGACGGATCGTCCAGCATACCCAGGATGTGCAGAAGCGTGGATTTTCCTGAGCCCGAAGGACCCATGATGGAAACGAATTCACCCTCCCGGATTTCGAGGTTCAGGTCCCGCAAAACATACGTCTTCACAAATGCATTCGAATACCACTTGAAGATGCCGTTGAGTTTGATCATGGTTGCTCCATACCAATGGGAGAGTAATCGGGACTACGGCTTACGAGATCCGCTTGAATGTCAATGGAATGTCGCGGTCTGTCGGGGCACCAATTTCTAAAAGTTGCCAGTTCTTGTCATACCCTGCGATCATCCTCTTGATCCCTTCCGCTCGCTCTTCCGACGGTCCACACCAATCTTGCCAGTGGAACACTTCAACGCGATAGTTCAGCCTCCTCGCCTTTCCATTGACCGACACCTCCACATTGACCGTTCTCTCTGCCTCGAAAGGGGGCAGGTGGATGGAGATCGTTGACATGGCCATCACCTTTCCTTGAGATTGTCGACGGAGCGTTGGGAATTTCTTCAACGTATTCATTCATACCGAGGTGAATCGATCCCGCAGTGCGGGATTTCGGCCCTCTGATGTCACTCGTATCGTAGGGCCTCAACCGGATTTGCCAGCGCGGCCCTGATGGCGCGTACACTCACGGTCATCAGCGCGATCAGCAGTGCCAGTATCCCTGCGAGCACGAATACCCACCACTCGATGTCGACACGATACGCGAAATTCTCCAGCCAGCGGCTCATGAAGTAGTAAGCGGCAGGCCACGCAAGGATGTTGGCAACGAGCACGAGTTTCACAAAATCCTTCGACAGCAGTGACATGATCGCTGGTACCGACGATCCCAGGACTTTCCGGATCCCGATTTCTTTTGTCCGCTGCTCGGCAGCCAGTGAGGCGAGGCTTAGCAATCCGAGCACCGCGATGACGATGGCAAGAAACGAGAAGGAGAGAAAAATCCGCTCGAACTGCTCCTCCAACCTGTAAAGGTGATCGAACGCTTCATCGAGAAACCAATAATCGAACGGCGTCCCCGGGGTCACACCTTGCCATACGGTATTAATTGCCTTGAGAGTCGCAGGGATGTCCGACGGGCTGATCTTGACCGAAAGAAGGCTGAAGCGATCGAGCCAAGGTTCGTTCGTGATGATCAGGGGTTCGATCTTGCTGTGCAGCGTGGCGAAATGGAAATCCTTCACCACTCCAATGACGGTATGCGCGCCATTTCGTGTAATCTTCTTACCGATTGGATCTTCCCAGTTCAGGGATCTGGCGAGGGTCTCGTTGATCAAGTACGCGCGTTTGTCGGTTGGGAGCTCCCTTGAGAAATTCCTACCCGAGGCAAGCGGAATACCGTACGTCGAGAGAAAACTCTCATCGACATCCACGACGTGAATCATCATCGGCTTGTCGAATCCTTCCGGAAAATACCCGTTGCTTGTGAATCCCCTGTACGGAACTTCAGATGACGCAGTGACAGCCACAACGCCCGGCACCTCCCGCAATCCCGCTTTCAATCGCTCACTCGATAACTGCACATCGTCTCCGGTCATTGGAACAATGACCACCTGTTCCTTGTCAAAGCCGAGCTCTTTCTGTCTGGCATAGTCAAGTTGCCGGATTACGATGATCGTGCAGATAATAAGGGCGATCGAGATCGCGAATTGAACAATAACCAGAAGATTCCGTGTCTTACCGACGGTTGTTGAGGTCGGGAAGGTTCCTTTCAGCGTCTGGATCGTCTGGAGCGACGACAGGAAGAATGCCGGATAGCTGCCACCCACAATCCCAACGAGCAAGACGATGCCGGCAATGGCCCCGATGTCGGCGATGTTTAAGGACAGAACCGAGCGCAGATCCCTGCCAACAACCTGCTGG
>CAZTKU010000087.1:0-1683 GCA_964614245.1 uncultured Ignavibacteriaceae bacterium | reverse complement strand
GGTAGAGGGGGAAGACAAGCTCAATGAGAAATAGCCCGACAAGGAGGGCGAGCAGCGTGAGCAGCATCGATTCGGTCAGGAATTGTCTGATGAGAGCTCGCCTGCTGGCGCCAAGCACTTTGCGCACACCGACCTCCTTCGCGCGTCTGGTCGCTCGGGCAGTTGTCAGGTTGACGAAATTGACACATGCGATACCGAGAATGAGCAACGCCACGGCCGAAAAAATGTACAGGCTTGTCCGGAGTGAGCTTGAGCCGTAATCATAGTGAAGATGGATCTTCGAGAACAGCTGCAGGTACGGCTCAAGGCTCACTGCAAGCGGTGCCAATTGGGAATTGATATGACGCCACATGAAATCCGGAAATTTCCTCTCCACCTCCGCTGCCGGGGCATTTTGCCGAAGCTTCACGTAGGTGATGTACTGGTTACCCCCGTTCCAATCCATGAACCGGTGAGGGTCTTTGTAGAGTGTGGAAAATGAAATCAAAGCATTGAACTGGATATGAGAGTTGGCAGGAGGAGCTTCTGCAACGCCGGCTACCAGATAGCTCTCCTTATGATCAAGCTGGATCATCCTGCCCACCGGACTTTCAGTGCCGAACAGCCGCCGGGCAAGCTCCTCGGTGAGCACGATGGAGTACGGATTCGTCAATGCCCGCTGCGGATTTCCGGTCGTCAACGTGAATGAGAACAGGTCGAAAAACGTCGAATCGGCATGAATGATTCCCTCGACCTTCATTGTCTTCTCTTCATACGAGAGATTGGCGCCCCGCTCCGATGACAGCCGGACATAGTTCTCCACTTCGGGGAACTCCCGCAACATGGCCGGTCCGATGGGGGGTGTGAATTGAGGACCATCGAATTCAACCCTTCCCTCCTTCTTGTAAACGACGGAAACTCGAAACAAGCTGTCGGCTTGCCGGTGAAACGTATCGTAACTGGACTCAAACCGAATGTAGAGCAGGATGAGCAGGGTTGCGGCAAGGCCGACGGCAAGTCCGATGATAGTGACAAGCGAATACGCCTTGTGCTTGTACAGGTTCCTGGCGGCAACTTTCAGGTAATTTTTGAACATGGTTATTCTCCATGCGAAACCTGAGGTTCAGAGCACCCTACGCGGCTCTTAAAGTGTTTCTGAAATCTGAAATTCTCCTACAGAGGCTAAGGAAATCTCCAGATCCCGAAATCTAAACTTCGTCAACGACGCCCTTCCTATTTGTCTTTCCTCCCCCGCCCTCTGCTATTCATACCGCAGACTCTCCACAGGGTTTGCACGCGCGGCCCTGAATGCCAGCGATCCGACAATCAGCCCGGCAACGCCAAAAACGAGAAGAACCCCCGGCAGCACGATTTCCACTCCAAGACCGATCTGATACGCGAACGACTCCAGCAGCTTTCCTCCGATCAAAAGGCTGATCGGGACAGCAATCACGGCGGCGACGGCAAGGACCGATAGTTCCTGCCGGGCGAACAAAAACACGATCTGACCGATGGTTGCACCTAGGACTTTACGTACGCCGACTTCCTTGGTTCGCGACTCCGCGTTGAACGTGACGATCCCAAGAAGCCCCAGGAGGGAAATGGTCAGGGCTATGAATGAGAGGAATGCGATGATCGAGACGAGATCGGAAAAGAAATCATAAACTCCTCGCAGTACATCGTCATAGAACTCGAAGGAGAACG
>CAZTKU010000086.1:0-11815 GCA_964614245.1 uncultured Ignavibacteriaceae bacterium | reverse complement strand
CAGGTCGACCTTTTCCGTTACCGGGTTGATCTCCGGGGCTATCAACCGTTGGGGGCTGATCTTGCCTTGTGTGGGAGGACGTTCGGGAGTTTTGTGAGCGGCGGGGTGGTTCCCGCATATCTCCACAGCTATTTCGGCTATGACGAGCGGCTGCGCGGTTATTTCAACACGGTTTTCGAAGCAGAAGACATTGTTGGCGGCAGCGTCGAACTGCGCGTCCCGATCTTCATGCCCCGCTACATCAATGTTTCAACACCCTACCTGCCGCCCGAATTCAGCGTCCTGCGGTATGGACTGTACGCTGGATTCTTTGCCGATGCCGGGAAGATATGGTATCGGACCCAGTCATTCGGGAATGTGCCGTGGCGTTCCGGCTATGGAGCGGGATTGCATTTTCTCTTGCCGTACAGCATCATTGTTCGAACGGAATATGCCTTGAACAACATGGGCGATTGGGATTTCATTCTTGACTTTGGAGCTTCGTTCTGAACCATGGATTATTTTTACGTCGATCCGCAAGACGTCCACGCCCAAACGCTGCTTCTTCGCGGCGACGAGCACAAACATCTCGCTCGTGTGCTGCGTAAGAGGGTGGGCGATCACCTGGTTGTCACGGATGGTCGTGACAATTCCTACGAGGCGGTCATTCGGTCAATTGATCGCACGCATGCCGAGTGCGAAATCCTTGAAGTCAAACATCGGGTGAACGAGCCGAAGGTCGAGGTCGCGCTAGCGGTGTCGATACTGAGGAATCCCTCACGACTCGATTTTCTGGTTGAGAAGGCGACGGAGCTTGGTGTGCGTTCCATTATTCCCATGATCTGCGAAAGGACCGTGCCCAAGCATGAGAAACATGTTCGGCTCGAGAAGATTGCGATGGCAGCGATGAAACAGTGCGGGCGCTCCTATCTACCGAGGATTTCCATGCTCTCGGCGTTTGGCGCTGTCGTTGGTCACGCGAGCAACTACACTCTCCGGCTCATTCCGCATGAGGCTACTGAACAGTCGCATTTTGTCGGTACGGTGCTGAAACATCATGCTCAAGCATCTTCGATCCTCCTGATGATCGGGCCGGAGGGAGGGTTTACCGAGCGCGAGCTGACGCTGGCAACAGCGGGCGGATTCATTCCGATTTCATTGGGGCCGAGAAGGCTGAGGTCTGAAACGGCAGCACTTTCGACAATCAGCTGGGTCGTTGGGGGATGGTAGGAGGAAGTAAGATGGAGATGTGAAACGTGAGCCGAGAAAAGCGAACCCACTCGAAACTTAAAACTCAAACCAGGGACTCAAAACTCCGTACGGCTCATCTGCGCCATCAACCTATCGATTGGTTCACGAGCACGAGTGTTTCTCCCGCCAGTTGTTCGACCTTCCGAGCAATCCCCTTCATCTCCTCAGTTGTTTGCCGGACAAACTGTTCGTCGTTCAGCGATGTGAGATTGATTCGGACGTTGAGCCCGGCCCCTGAGCATGCTGATTGGAGCATCAGAGCAGCCACACCAGCATCGGATGTGGAATTCTTGTTTCCTTTTTCTGCCACGACTCTTGTCAACGCAAGCGCTCGCTCGCAAAGACCCATCACAGAGAGAGGGACAAGGGTCGCACGCTTGGTCGCCTCTTGAATCAATGAGCTGCGTCGGCTTTGCTCTTCTTCAGTGGCTTTTGGCATCGTCAATGCTGCCATGACACCGTTGAAGGCCTCGGTGTCTTTGTCAATCAGCAGAGTCAGCTCTTGACGCAGCTTCTCCGATTGCCTCAGAACAGATTGAATCTCATCCTGAACGTCAGCATATCTTTTCTTTCCGATCGTCAAGTTACATACCATAGAGGTGAGAGCCGAGCCGATTGCCCCCGCAAGAGCGGCGACGCTTCCGCCCCCTGGAGCAGGCGAGCTTGATGCGAGTTCGTCGAGAAACTGCGTCAGAGTAAGAGGCGTGAGCATAGTATCTCCGGGGTAGGCTACAGCATGTATTCGATGATCTTCTTGCTTGGTTCAAATGGTCCAAGCTCGCTCAGTCCCAAGCGACTGATGGCCAGCGAGAGTAATTCCTCTTCCGGGATCGTTCCGCTTCGTCGTTCTTCCTCAGCGTAAAAGCGTCCCGCCATCAAGAGAGCTGCAAGCGGCGTGAGTCCGACGATTTCACTCCCTGTTGCATCGACACCGAGTGAGAGGGCCTGCCTCTTGACCTCTTCGAAGGCGACGTGTGGAGGCGTCTTCTCATAGTCAACCAGATTGATCGAGACCTGGGCAATGTTCGATCGTTCGAGAAAGACCCCCATTGCTTTTGCAGCCGTGAGCGTGCCCGGAATCTTGACGGTTTCACCCTTCTCGTTCTTGACGACTTTACCCTGGGCGTTCTTCATCGGTCTGCCGCTCTCTCGGATCCTGAGCGCGATCTCCTGAGCCAGATCAAAATTCGACGTCTTGAGGTTGACGTTGTATGCGATCAAAAACTTTCGCGCACCGGTTACGGTTGCTCCGGATTTTGCATTGAACTCCGCAGCACCGTAGTCCGGCTTCCAAGCAGGGTCCTTGAGTTTCTCCGGCAGGCCTTCGTATTCACCCTTGCGGATGGTCGCAAGGTTTTTCCGTTCCGGTTTCGTCGCGGCGAATTCATACAGGTAAATGGGGATTCGAAAATCCTCGGCAACTCGTTTGCCGTATTCGTGAGCAAGCTTGGCACAATCGTCCATCGTTAGGCCGGAGATCGGGACGAAGGGGACCACATCGACTGCGCCGAGGCGCGGATGCTCCCCTTTGTGCGTTTGCATGTCAATCCGCTCGGATGCAACCTTCGTGGCTTGATATGCAGCTTCCACGACGGCGCGAGGCTCGCCGATGAAAGTCACCACGCTGCGATTGTAATCCTTGTCCGGCTCGGCGCTCAGAAGTCTGACGCCAGCCACCGCCCGGATACTGGACGCGATCGCATCAATGATCTCGGGATTTCTCCCCTCGCTGAAGTTTGGAACGCATTCAACAATTTGTCGCATCGTCCGTCGCCTGCGTGCTGGTCATGTGAATTCGAGTATCGTGCCTTTCTTGATGATTTTCGACACCAGGTTCGTTCCGAACTGATAGGCGACATATTGGTAGTTGGGAATTTCGTACAGGATAATGTCTGCCTGCTTGCCGACCTCGATGCTTCCGAGGAAGCTCGACAAACCGACAGCCGCGGCGCCGTTGAGCGTTGCGGCACAGATTGCCTCCTCGGGCGTAAGAGACATCTGAGTGCATGCGATGGTCATCATCAGGGGCATGGAGAACGACATGCACGAACCCGGGTTGAAATCCGACGCAATCGCAACAGGTATGCCTGCGTCGATCAGGTCGCGCGCCGGCGCATACGGATGGCGGAGAAAGAAGGAGACGCCGGGCAGCACGACCGCAACGGTCTCGTGGTTTCTGAGCGCGTTGATTCCGTTGCTGTTTATGTGCTCGAGGTGATCAACCGAAATCGCGCCGAGTTCCACAGCAAGTTCCGTTCCGCCGATGGGAGTGAATTCATCAGCATGGAGCTTCAGTTGGAGGCGAAGTGATCGTGCCCGTTCCAAGATCTTTCTGCAGTCGTCGACGGTGAAATATCCAATTTCGCAGAATGCGTCACAGAATCGCGCCAGGTTCTTCTTGGCAATGTACGGCAGCATGTGCTCGCAAATCAGCTCCACGTATGCCCCTTTGCTCTCCTTGTGTTCTGGAGGCACGGCGTGTGCTCCGAGAAAGGTCGGGACAACCGTCATGAGGTGCTCGTCCCGGAGCTCTTTGATTGCTTCGAGCATTTTGATTTCGGCATCAGCGTCCAGGCCATAGCCCGACTTGATCTCCACCGTTGTCGTGCCCTGCTTCATCATCGCGTCAAGTCGCGTGCTCGTCCACTTTTTCAACTCTTTCTTTGTCGCAGCACGCGTTGCAGCGACGGTGCTCAGAATTCCCCCGCCTTGGGCGGCGATCTCTCGATACGTTTTTCCCTCCGAACGCATCGCGAATTCGTTCTCCCTCCCTCCGGCAAAGAGTGCGTGTGTGTGCGCGTCGACAAAACCTGGGAGGGCAACGAACGAGGAAGCGTCCAGGCTCTCAGCGTCCTGGCTCAGTGGAATCTTGAATCCATCCGCAGGTCCAACCCACTGGATGATCCCGTCCTCAACAAATACGGATGCGTTCTCGATGACACCGATATTGCGCATCGCCTTGCCAGCCCTGAAGGGGTTTCCAACATTGTTGACGGTCACGAGCTGTTTGATGTTCTTAAGGAGAAGTTCCATAATGAGAGTCAATCAGTTTACAGTTTCGGGTTCAGAGTTGAGTATTACGGGCTTCGAGAAAAAAGTATGCTCCCTTGGCAAGGTGAAAGCGGGTGATCGCAGCGTCAAAGCCATGCAGCAACTCAGCAACGGGATACTTGAATGCTCTTGGCAGTCGCACCTTTGCTGCGAGATAATACCAGAACGGGCAGAAGGTTTTAAGTTCCACGATCGCAAACCGCTGCGCGATCTCCTTGACTATTGATGCTTGAGAGACTTCCTCGAATGGTGAGTCTGGATGAAGCGTTGTGGATGAACCGCATTCGAGGGCCTTCCGCTTTCGTTGTTCTCCAGCGAGAAACGCCGGCAGCCGGCGGCGCAGGTTCCATTTCATTCGGTACGGCTGATAGGTCGGCACAATCGCGTAGAGGATTGCCGCCATCGCCTTTCGCAACGGGCCCATGCCAATGAAGTCCATTACAAGGAAAGAGCCTGACGGCCTGAGGGACTTACGCACCTCATCGCACAGTCGGCTCACGTTCATAACGTGGTGCAACGAATCGTGCGCGACGGCGCAATCGAACGCCTTGCCGGGCAACGTCATGGCATTGAGATCGCCAACGAGGAACTTCGGTTGGTGGGTAAGACGAAGCTGCCGCGCTTTCGCTTGCGCCCGCTCAATCCTTGCAGGGCTGAGATCAATTGCCGTCACCTGAAGGCTGCGCTGGGCAAGTTCGATCGCGAGGTCCCCCTCACCGCATCCAAGTTCCAGCACATTGGGACCGCACGCAACGGCTCTCTCGAGAAGATGCCGGTATTCCGAGCCGAAGAAGATATCAAAGAGCCGCTGATCATGCCAGATTTGCGGATTTTTCGGATCTGGCTGGACCTCATCCCAATGCTTTGATTCCTTTGCTGCAAGCTCTCGGTATCGTTCGTTGTCCATCACACTCTCGTGGGCAATCGCAGCCGTTGGGATGTGAAACGGTGTGAGGCCTTCGTACAATGTCGGTCGCAAGAAACGAAGAAGTGCCTTAAGAATCAAGATTGTGAATGCTGATTGGAATCCTTGGATTCGCGCGCCTCGAACCCGACGCACGCAAGGACAGGGAGACGAGGGTACTTCGGGAAGCGAGGATCCGTTTTGGAGAGCTCGCACAGGTAGAAAACAGCGTCGCGTGCACTCTTGATCGTGGTTGAGTGGCGGCAACGCAAGCAGAGTCCGATTGCAGAGTTCAACGGCTTCTGAGGCATACGTCAGGATGCGCTACGATTGAGTTCGTCGGAACTTGGTGTGCTTGAGATGATATGGCAGCAGGGCAGCGTACATGGCATGATGAATCGGAGTGGGAATCCCGAGTTCTCTTCCAAGGCGCACGACGGTGCCGTTGAGTGCTTCAACCTCCAGGGGTCTCTCTCCAACGAGATCGTAATACATGGATGAGCGGGTCTCACTGTCAAAGCGTTTCAGACCCTCAAGCATCTTTGCCTCATCAAGAGGCTGGACATCGACGCCTCGTTTCCGGGCGAGGGCCTCAACCTCTCGCATGGCATTGAAGACAAGTGAAAGGGTCTCCGGCTGTGCGATGATCTCACCTTGCGTCAGTCGGGACATCGCAGTAAACGAGCCCATCGAAGCGATGAAAATGAACTTGTTCCAGAGATCCACGAGTATTTTCTCCCGCAGGTCACACTTGACGCCTGCACTGACGAGCGAACGATGGATCTGGCGAGCGCGCTCATCGATCGGACCATCCATCGGTCCGAAGACAATCCGTTGGAAGCCGCCTGTCTCGCTTATCCTGCCAGGTGCAGTGACGCGTGCAGAGATGTACGCTGCTCCGCCGTAGACCTGTCCGCGCTCGATAAGGTGGCTGATCTTCTCTTCGTTGTCGATTCCATTCTGAAGGCTCAGCACAACGGAGTCTTTGTGGAGGATGGGAGAAAGCTGTCGCGCGGCGGTCTCTGTATCGTACGACTTGACGCAGAAGAGAACGACGTCAACGGTCCCGACGTCGGCAACGTTGTCAGTGATTTTTCCAGGAGGGATTGTCAATTCGCTGCCGGTCGCCCTAACGTGGAGGCCGTTTGCTCTCATCGCCTCCAGGTGCTTTCCGCGAGCGATGAACCAGACATCTTCGCCTGCATGAGCGAGTTTGCCGCCGAAGAATCCCCCTACACCTCCTGTGCCGAATACAATGAATCTCATGAGCTGTCGTCTCCCGGCTCAACAGCAAAGCTGAGATAGCGAAATGGGCGGACCTACTGCATCATCGGTACCCTCACTCCCCACAGCTTTGCGTTTGTGATCGCACGCTCATAGCCTGCATCAGCGTGGCGCATGATGCCAAGGCCTGGATCGTAGGTCAGGACTCGCTGCAACCGCTCTTCAGCCTCCTTGGTGCCGTCGCACACGACGACCATCCCGGCGTGAATAGACAGACCGATACCGACACCACCACCATGATGCACGCTCACCCAGCTGGCTCCACCAACAGCGTTGAGAAGAGCATTCAAGATTGGCCAGTCAGCGATGGCATCGCTGCCGTCCCTCATCTTCTCTGTTTCGCGGTTGGGGGATGCGACGCTGCCGCAATCGAGATGGTCTCGTCCGATCACAACAGGAGCCTTCAACTCTCCTTGGGCGACAAGATCATTGAAGATTTTTCCCATCTTGGCGCGCTCTCCGTAGCCGAGCCAGCATATGCGCGCCGGCAGGCCCTGGAACGCAACGTGTTTCTGCGCCTTTTCGATCCAGTTGCAGAGTTGTTTGTTTTCGGGGAAGGTTTCCTTCACGGCTCGATCCGTGCGGTAGATGTCCTCAGGATCACCGGAAAGAGCAGCCCACCGAAAGGGTCCCTTGCCGTCGCAGAAGAGCGGACGGATATATTCTGGCACAAACCCGGGAATGTTGAACGCGTTCTTCACTCCGTTCGCGAGCGCCTCTCCCCGGATGTTGTTGCCGTAGTCGAAGACGGTCGCGCCCTTCTTCTGAAGCTTCAGCAGACCTTTCACATGTTCGGCGATGGAGGCTTTCGTCATTTGAACATACCTCTGCGGATTCCGCTTCCGCAGCTCAAGCGCTTTTGCGTAGGGAATTCCTGCGGGCAAGTATCCGTTGAGCGTGTCATGTGCAGAGGTCTGATCCGTCACGATGTCAGGCAAGAACTTGCCATCAGCGATCTTCGGGATGATGTCAGCAGCATTTCCAAGGAGACCGACTGAGAGCGGGAGTTTTTTCTCTTTCGCGGCCCGGATCTGGATCAACGCATCGTCGAGGTTGTCATCCATCGTATCAAGATATCCAGTCCTCAGTCGTCTCTGGATATGATCAGGATCGACCTCGACGACGAGGCATGCTGCCCCATTCATCGTTGCGGCCAGCGGTTGCGCTCCACCCATACCTCCAAGGCCGGCCGTGAGGAGGAAGCGCCCTGCCAGGCTCCCATGGTAATGCCGGGCGGCACAGGCTGCCAAAGTCTCGTAGGTTCCCTGCAGGATCCCCTGTGTGCCGATGTAAATCCAGCTTCCCGCGGTCATTTGGCCATACATCGTCAATCCGAGGCCCTCAAGACGACGAAATTCATCCCACGTTGCCCATTTCGGGACAATCATGGAATTGCAAATGATCACGCGCGGGGCATCGAGGTGCGTTTTGAAGATGCCGACGGGCTTCCCCGACTGCACGAGCAATGTTTCATCATTCTCGAGGCTTTTGAGACAGGAGACGATTGCGTCATAACATGCCCAGTTGCGCGCGGCTTTTCCTGTACCGCCGTAGACGATGAGCTCCTGAGGCTTCTCAGCGACTTCAGGATCGAGATTATTCTTCAGCATCCGCAGCGCCGCTTCCTGAATCCAGCCTTTGCACGTGAGTGCTGAACCCCGGGGCGCGCGGACAGTGGGTGGTGATTTGGATCTTGCTGTCTTCATGGTCTTCTTCGATGTTTGTCGCTCGAAGCCTTCTCTCGTCACGTCCGATTTCACCTGGCCTTGTACGCTACCGCCGAGATCTCTATTCGAGCGTTTCTCACGAGGTTTGATACTTCAACCGTTGCCCTGGTCGGAAATCTACCCGGTTGGAAATAGGTTGAATAGACGGAGTTCATCTTGGCGAAGTCGTTGACATCCTTCAGATAAACCGTACACTGAACGACATCGGACGCGTCAAATCCTGCGTTCTTCAAGATCGCGATAATGTTGTCGAGCACCTGACGCGTTTCGCTCTCGAAATCGGGTCCAGCCAATTCCGAGCTTCTTGGCTTCATACCGATTTGACCCGAGACGAAAAGAAGGCCTCCGACTCCGATGGCAGGCGTGTACGGAGCGATTGCCTGTCCTTCGATGAAATAGTGCTTCTCACCGCTCTTAGCGAGTTCCTCTTGGACCATTTCCCGCATCGCATTCTTGCACATCGAACAGCCGGCGAAAGCAAATCCAATAAGACAGATGAGAAAGTATTTCATATTCTTACCTCCAACGGAGTGGATGATAAATGGAGTGCATACGCTGGAAGGAGCTTCTCTCATGTTACAGGACACGGTAAAGAATGATGGTCCTCAAAGCTTATATCCGATCTTTCTGAGGAATTCCTTCCTCGTCTTGATGTCAGCTTCGTTTTCAATCCCCTTCGCCTTTACCCCGTCAATGACCCCCAGAATTCCGCGTCCGTGGTCCGTCTCCGCGACGATCACTTCAACGGGATTAGAGGTCGCACAGTAGATGGTACACACCTCAGGGATATTCTTGATCGTGTTCAGGATGTTGACCGGAAAGCCGCTCTCCATGAAAAGAATGAAGCAGTGGCCGCACGAAAGGGCCAGCGCATTCCTCTTGGCGAGCTCAATCAGGTTTGGATCGTTTCCGGTCCATCGAACGAGCGCGGGTCCGGATGACTCACAAAAGCCGAGTCCGAATTTCATTTGAGAATTTGTTTGGACGATTGCCTCGTGAATGTCTTCGACGGTCTTGATAAAATGAGACTGTCCCAAGATGAAGTTGGTCGATTCGGGTTTCTCGATGTTTACGGTTTTCAGTTCCATCGCTCTTCTCCTCGTCAGGCCGTTGATCTTGAACAATCTTACGACCTTTATGGCACGGAATCAACTGCCCAGCCTGAAGTGTTGAACCTTCTCCGCACTCCCGATGCCATGAATTCTCGCCAGCGAAGCGTTACCGGTGGATCGGACGGGAGGGAATGTCAAGATCAGGAATAAAGATGGCACAGATAAGGAGGAGGGAGGCCGGATGGCGGCGCGTCAAACAGCGTTAGCTGTCCTTAAAGCCGATTCCATTTGTTTGGTTGTAAGAAGCCACTTGAGAAGGGCCTGTCCGCGCTCCACCTGCGCGGAGAGTTCCAGGCACGCAAGGCTCCCCTTTTTCATCTCCACACACTGAGCCTCGCTGCCGGAAATGAGCAAGGAAATTGTCTTGCCCAGATGGGGTTCGTGGCCGACAAGCATCACGTTCTGCGCGCTGAGCTGGCTCAACCGGGCTACGATCTGGCGCGGATCGCTTGAGGCGGTGAGGTATTCCGACGTGGAGAGTGCAACGCCACCGATCTCCTGGTTGACAGCGGCTGACATCTGTTGGGCTCTCAGCAACGGGCTGGCGAGAATGAGGCTCATGCTTGCGTTCAACGAGCGGAGGAATCGCCCGGCCACTGCACCCTGATGTTGGCCCAATTCGCTCAGGGGTCGTTCGCTATCGTGAAGCACTGTGCTCTCGACAGCGTCGCCGTGGCGGAGAAAATAGAGCGTCATCGTTGGCGCGAGGATATCTGGATGGCGGCAGCGCGCTCTGAGGTGAGCGAAACCGTTTACTGCCGGGTAAGACTGTACTGTTGAATCTTGGTGTATAACGTCTTAAGGCTGATTCCCAGGATTTTTGCTGCGACGTTCTTGTTCCAGCCGACAGATTTCAAGACACCGTCGATGTGAACTTTCTCGATCTCGTCCATGGAAAACGCACCACCCAAACGGACCCCAGTCGTATTCTCGGTGAGCGAATCGAACATAGCGCGTGTTCCAACGGGAAGCGCAAGATCATCGATGCGGATGACGTTATCCTGGGAGAGGATCGCTGCCCGCTCGATAACGTTCTCGAGCTCGCGGACGTTTCCCGGCCAGTCGTATTTCGTCAGAAGTTCCAGCGCTTTATCGTCGATTTGTTTCGGTTCTTTTGTGCGAAGACGGGTCTTGAGAAAATGATCGACGAGGAGAGGGATGTCCTCTTTACGCTCGCGCAGCTGAGGGAGCTGGAGCGTGATAACATTCAGGCGATAGAAAAGGTCTTCCCGGAATCGACCGGCAGCGACCTCCTGGCGAAGGTCCTTGTTCGTTGCAGAGATGATGCGCACGTCGGACTTCAGGTTTTTATTGGCTCCCACTCGACGGTACTCACCCGTTTGAAGAAAGCGTAGGAGCTTGGGCTGCATCATCATGGAGATCTCCGCGACCTCGTCGAGGAACAGCGTACCGCCATTCGCGATTTCCACTAATCCCTGCTTGGTAGACGTGGCGTCAGTAAAGGCTCCCTTTTCGTGTCCGAAGAGCTCACTCTCGATCAGTGTTTCCGGAATCGAGGCACAGTTCAGTGCCATCAGCGGCTGATCTTTGCGTGCGCTGTTGCTGTGCAGGTAATTGGCGACCAGTTCCTTACCCGTGCCGCTCGATCCCTGGATGAGGACTGTCGTATCGGTTGGGGCGACGCGAGAAGCAAGGCTCAGAACGTCGAGGAAATGCTTGCTTTGGCCGACGATGTACGGTGAGAGAGCGTGGCGCGCGAGCTCGGACCTCAATGCCTTGTTCTGAATGAGCAGGCGCTTGCGTTCGACGGCTCGATCGATGATCGCGAGCAGTTCGTCGGTGGCATAGGGTTTTGAGATGTAGGTATATGCACCGAGCTGCATGCATTCCACAGCGATCTTGATGTCGCTAACCCCTGTGAGCATGATCACCTGAGTATCGAGATAGCGTTCTTTGACAAACCGAAGCACTTCGATGCCATCGACGCGCGGCATTTTGACGTCGAGCAAGACGAGATCGAACGGGAGGGTCTGCAGGACATTGATTGCCGCGGCGCCATCGGCTGCCGTATGCACGATGTATCCTTCCTCCTCGAGGATTGTCTTCAAGATGTTCAGGAAGGGTTCCTCATCGTCGACCGCGAGGATGGAGATGGGCGCTTTCAGCATGGTTGATGACAGTGCGGTTCGTTAATGAATCGGCAGCGCAAAAGAGAAAGTGGCCCCTTTGCTCAGTTCTGATTCGACCCAGATCTTTCCGCTATGAGCTTCGATAATACGCTGGCAAATGATCAGCCCGAGGCTCGAAGTTTTCTTCTCCTCTTTCGCGGCTGTCACGTTTCGATAGCGATCGAAGATCAGGGGGAGTTCTTCCTTCGGTATTCCCGGCCCGCTGTTGAAGACAGAGGCCATCACGAAGTCCGACGGTTGCTGCCCCTCCTCCATCACCATTGCGACCTTACGCACGTGAATGACAACCGCCCCCTGCTGCGGTGTATGTTTGACGGCGTTGCTCAGAAAATTCTGCACGACCTGTTCGATCTTCTG
>CAZTKU010000085.1:0-11842 GCA_964614245.1 uncultured Ignavibacteriaceae bacterium | reverse complement strand
GAAACCAATTCACTCGAAAGATAAGTGGAGGTTTCTTCAGTTGCTTGCCTGCGTTGAGCCAGTGTGCGAAGTAGTCAGCCATGTTGTAACCACAGAACGGTAGCATCGCCATGGGGTCACGACGGACGATGCCAACCGCTCCGGTGGCGGCGGCAGTTGTCTCTGCTGCCATTCCCGAACCTAAGAAAACGCCACGCTTCCAGTCGAACGCCTGCATTACTAAAGGCACAACTTTGGATCGCCGGCTTCCCCAGGCAATGGCAGAAATTGGAACGCCGCAGGGATCTTTTTAGAAAGATGAGATGCTTGGTACCGGTTCGGGGCTGTGAAGTGCGGATGGGGAAGCGATCATTCAGATTCTTGATTTCCAGGATCGAACGAGGCTGGCGTCGATCCGAACTTCGTCATTCACCAGAGTGCTGGGAATGGGGTCGGGATAGAACTTCTGGCAGCACGCGTACGCTTCCATGCTCGACATGTTCCAATATGATGGACAGGCCGCGCAGTGGATGTTGTGACCCTCCAGATAGAAATCGGTCGAGCGGCAATTCTCGCTGATGCTCATCGCCGTCACGACCTTGCCTTCCGGTGTGATGTACGCGATCATGGGAAACTGCTGGACGTGGTCAGGATCGAAGAATCGGACAAGCTTGTGATCCGTGACAGCCTTCAGGGGAACGACGATAGACCCTTGATCCATGCGTGCTTCAACCATTGTGCTGGGAATTTTCTGAGTGACGCCATAGTCGATCGGGACAACAACTGAGGGTTGGTTAGCGATGACGGGGTGATATTCACGTAGAAGGACACGAAGATAAGAGGAAACGCCGAGCACAAGCACGGCCACCATCAATCCTGCGATCACCCATTGCTTCCTCGACTTCTTCTGTGCTGGTGAAGGCGTTTCGATTTCTGTCCTCAGTATGGCCGATCCACACTGAGGACAAAATTTCGCTCCTTCTTGCACGGGAGTACCACACTGTTGGCACGCTCCTACCATTGCGTAGTCACCTCTTCGACTTCACGTCCGCATGGATCAAATTGGCTGCACGAGTGCGACGGATACGTTCTCTCTGCGTCCGAAAATGAAATGGTCACACCTTTGCGCTGAGGACTTTTTCTTCGAGTTGCTTCCGGTAGCGCTTGAGCTTTTCGCGGAGTTCGGGGTGTTTTCCTGAGAGGATGCTGATAGCCAGGAGCGCGGCGTTCACCGCTCCATCAATCGCAACGGTCGCAACGGGAATCCCCGTGGGCATCTGTACGATCGACAGGAGGGAATCAAGACCATTCAGGGCTTTCGACTTCACCGGCACCCCGATCACGGGCAAGACCGTCTTCGCAGCCACAACACCGGGGAGGTGCGCGGCGCCACCTGCCGCAGCGATGATGACCTCGATGCCCCGCCCTTCCGCTTCCTCCGCATATCGCAAAGCGTGATCCGGCGTCCGATGAGCCGAAAGGACCTTGAACTCAAACGGAACGCCGAAATCCTTCAAAGTCGAGCGCGCGGGCTCCAGTTGCCCAACATCTGAGGCACTCCCAAGGATGACGCCGACAAGGGGAGCAGGTTCGTTTGCCGATTTCTTTGATGCCATAGAGGTCAGTCCCAAATATGCTGAGCGTTCATCAATCGCGGCTCGTTATTTTCCCGGCGACTTTGCTTGAGCAACACCATTCGCGATGAGGGCAGCCGTCGCGCCAGCACCGAATCCATTATCGATATTGACAACGGTCAGGCCGGGCGCGCAGGACTGCAGCATGGTCATCAGCGCAGCCTCGCCCTTGCCGCCGTACCCGTAACCGGTGCTTGTCGGAACCCCGATGACCGGAACCGGCACGAGTCCTCGAATGACCGAAGGCAACGCTCCCTCCATCCCTGCAACCACGACAAGAGCTGAGACATCCTGAGCGAGAGTCTCTTTCAAAGGTTCCATCAGCCGATGAATTCCCGCAATCCCGACGTCATAAAAAGCCAGGACTTGACATCCCATTACCTCAGCCGTAACCCTCGCCTCCTCAGCCGCGGGAATATCAGACGTCCCCGCCGCCAGCACAGCGATCCTTCCGCCACTCTGCCTGCCTTCAAAATCGGGACGGGAAGCAACGACCGTCCGCGCGACCTGGTTATGGGCAACCCGCAGCTTTGAGCCGAGGGAGCTCTGTATCACCTTTGCACAGTCGTCACTCACACGCGTGGCCAGTGCTACGCCGGATTTCTCCGCGATCCTCTGAAGGGCAGCAATGACCTGATCGCAAGTCTTCCCTTCGGCGAGAACCGCTTCAGGAATGCCCGTTCGTTCTGAACGGCGCACATCGAGGCGTGCGAACGCTTCAATGATCTCGATGTTTCCAGATTTTTCGTCGTGCTGCATGCTCGTGGGGTTCAAATATAAACCAAAATGTCAAAAAGAACAGCAGAAAATATCTGGAGGGAAAGAGAGAAGACTCGCGCTACACTTCCGATGCCCGCCGGAGCCGGTCCATGATCGTGGCGCCGAGCCCCTGTTCCTCCACACCCTCGACGATGATGACGTCGAGGCCAAGTCCGTCAAGTTCGCGGAGGGTGCGAAACAGATGGCGTGCGAGGATATCGAGCGAGGAAGGCAAGACCCGGTAGTAGTCTCCGGACTCGAGCTTCGCGAGCAAGGGCGAATTCACGATACATCCCACCTTCTTTCCAAGCTGCCGCTGGACCTGAAGCAGCGCAGCAAAGGCATCAGCGTCCCCGCTCTTCGCCAGGAAAACCTTCGCTCGCGGCGCATAATGACGATGACGCGTCCCGGGTGATCGTTTTTCGAATCCCCCTCCAACACCGAGCTCGACGGTACCGATAAGCTCTTCGATCCGTTCCTTCGTCAGTCCCCCCAATCGGAGGATCGTAGGCGGCTCGACCGTCACATCGACAACCGTCGATTCGAGGCCGATCGCGGTGGGGCCCGCATCGAGGATCAAGTCAACTCGCCCGCGCAGATCGTCATACACGTGCTGACCTGTGGTGGGGCTGGGGCGACCGGAGAGATTCGCACTCGGGCCAACAATTCCTTCTCCCAGGGCTTGAATCATGGCAAGCGGAACAGGATGATTCGGCATGCGCACGGCAACAGTGTCGAGATTCGCCGTGACCAGATCCGAGATGAGGATCGTTCGCTTCATCACCAGCGTGAGCGGACCCGGCCAGAACGCGTTTGCGAGGAGCTTCCCTTGTTCCGGGATCTCGTCAACGATGTCATCGAGCTGTTTGGAGGACGCGATGTGAACGATCAGAGGATTGTCCGGAGGACGCCCCTTCGCCTCAAATACCTTCCTCACCGCATCGAGGTTCAGCACATCGGCGCCGAGACCGTAGACCGTTTCGGTAGGAAAGGCAACGAGCCCGCCGCGCCGCAAGACCTCCGCCGATTGCCTGATCGTCTCGGGGTCTGGATCCGTCGGTGATATGTGGAGGATGGTTGTGTCGATCACAGAGATCAGAACGAGCGGAAGCCCTCACCGTATTGACCATGAATTCACTTACTTCCTGATGTTACGCAAAAAAGAAAACGGTCAGATTCCGACCGGAAAAACACACACCCCTCTGCTCCCCTCTCTCAAACACACCTGCTTCCACACGAGAGGGGACGTTTTAAGCCGTGCTTCACAAGTCCCCTCTGCAGCGAGGGTGTTGTGCGTAGGGGAGAGGGGATTTACCTGTCCGCCATCTTTGTGGCGGAGGGGTATGTGCGTTTCCATGGTGGTATCCCGGTTCTTACCCGCATACAAGTGTCTGCGTAACATCAGTTACTTCTCTTTTTTGCCCGGCATCTTCACGGGCATAACGCCGGCGAGCTCCCCTATGACATTCACAAGCTCGGTGCCGGTCGGAATCACCACTTTCGCATTCTGAGCCAGTGATCGCTCCACTGTTTCAAGTCGTCGCAGGACTTGCGCATTACCGACGAAGTACTTCTCGGCTGCCTCGTTCACGAGTCGGATTGCTTCCGCTTCCCCTTCCGCTTCAAGGATACGAGCGGTCTTGATTCCCTCCGCCTTCTTGATTTCCGCGCGTTTTTGGCCGTCAGCAGCGGTCTCCGCCGCAGTGGCAAAATCAATCGCCGCAACCTTTTCGTTCTCTGCTTTGACGATCTTGTTCATCGTCTCTTGCACATCTTTAGGCGGATCGATCTCCTTGAGCTCGGCCCGAACGATCTCCAGTCCCCATTTTCCGGTCTCTTCCCGCAGCGTTTTCTGCAGGTCGGAATTGATTCGCCCTCGCTCGCTGTTCGCGGATTTCAGCGTCAGCGTACCGATGATGTTCCTCAAGGTTGTCCTGGCAAGGTTGACAATCTGATATCGGTAGCTCGAGACATTGTACTGGGAGGCCTTCACATTCTCTTCGTCACTGCGAACCTTGAAATAGATCTGTGCATCGACCCTGGCGTTCAGATTGTCGTTCGTGATGATCTCCTGCGGCTCCGCATCCACCATCTGCTCCGTAACCTCAACCTTATACAGCTGTTCGATCGCCGGAATAATCCAGTGGAATCCCGGTTCGCCGAACCGGTTGTATTTTCCCATCCGCTCGATCAACCCGCGGTGCGTTGGCCTAACAATCCGAATCCCCAGCGCGAAAATGAAGACAACGACGATTGCGATTACAATGCCTAGCATGGCCATACCCTCCCTAGATCAGTTTTGTGGTCAAGAGAACGATAGCACCAATCGAATTATCAGCATCGCATCCCTTGAGTCTATCCTGCCGACCGAACGGAACAAAATATAGTCATTTTTCAGGAATGAAGTGTATCCGGAGTTGACATGCGTCGGTCAGTGGATTACCACGACGTGATCACCATCTTGACTGCTGCCACGACCAAAACGACGGAGAGCACCCTCCGCAGCATCAAGCCGGAGAATTTGTTCGCACCGTAGTACGAGCCAACCAATCCGCCGACAAAGGCCGCGAGGATCAGTGGAAGAACATCCTCGACCTGTACTCCCCCCTTCGCGAATCTTCCGCCCAGCCCCGCGAGCGAATTTACGACGATGAACAACGCCGACGTCGCCGATGTCCGCTTGGCATCAGCCCATCGCATCAGGATCATGATAGGGCTAAGAAAAATCCCACCCCCCACTCCAACGACGCCGGAAAGTAGGCCAATGCCCGCACCAATCGGGAGAGAAACCGCCAGGCCGACACGTCTGTGCCCGGTCTCGACCTGTGGCCGCAATGTATTCATCACGAGGCGCACAGCTGCAAGAAGAAGAACACCGGCCAGGATGAGAAAGTACGCTCGATCGGAGACGGGGAGAACACCTCCGACAAATGCTGCGGGTATGGAGAGAAGGATGAACGGCCATGAGAGCTTGAGCGACAGGTGACCCGCCCGCGCATAGGAGTGAAGTGCAACCCCCGCAACCAGGATATTGAGCACGAGTGCAGTCGATGACATCGTGGCCGGCGCGAAAGCGAAGAAGGACAAGACGGCGAGATATCCCGAGGCACCGCCATGCCCAACAGACGAGTAGAGCGCTGCGACGATACAGATCAATATCGAGATCAGAACGAGCGTGCCGACGGACATCATTTACCTCATTTCCTCTTCCACCCGGGTCCTCTGACCACCACGCCTGGTTTCGCCCCCGTGTGTTCTCCATTCTTCAAGACCTGTGTCCCATTGACAAAGACGTGGATCATCCCCGAGGCATACTGGTGGGGCTTGTCGAACGTCGCATGATCGGAGACTGTTGTCGGGTCAAAAACGATGACGTCGGCATGGTACCCGGGCGTAAGACTCCCACGATCATTGATTTTCAAATTCTCGGCGGGAAGAGACGTCAGCCGACGGATAGCCTCTTCTAAAGAGATGACTTTTTCATCTCGGACGTACTTCCCCAGCAACCTCGCAAAAGTCCCGTACGCGCGAGGATGGGGATTGGACTTCAAGAATGCGCGTTCAGGAGCCATCGATTCGGCGTCGGAACAGAAGCTGACCCACGGCAAGGTTATCTGCTTTTTCACGTTCTCTTCAGACATCAAGAAGTAGATGGTACCAACCCGGCTATCATCATCGATGACAAGGTCCATTGCCGTCTCCTGCGGCGACTTGCGGCGGATTGCAGCGACTTCCGCCAGAGTCTTGCCCGTCAAATATTTGAGACTGTCCTGTTTGAAACCAACGAGCAAGACGTTTTTTGGAGAGCCGGCGGCGAGGAGATTATTCTCCCATTGATTCGTTGGAGTCATCATCTCCTGTTTCACTCGCTTGCGAATCGAAGGATCTTTCAGTCGCTTGATCCATTCCTTAAGCCCACCTTCTTGTACCCAAGGTGGCATTGTTGCGTCGAGACCCGTTGCGCCGGCAATGTAGGTGTACATATCGGCAGTAATCTTCAGACCTGCCGCCTGAGCTTTCTCGACATTCTCAATCACTTGATCCATTTTTCCCCAATTTGAAGCTCCGCTTGCTTTCAAGTGATAGATTTCCGACGGGATGTTTGCCTCCCGGGCAATCATGATGAGCTCATCGAGCGCTTGAAGAAGTCGGTTCCCTTCGCTTCGGATGTGCGAGATGTACGTTCCGCCGTAGGCAGACGCCACCTTGCAGAGTTCAATGAGCTCATTCGTTTTCGCGTAGAACGCAGGCGTGTAGATAAGCGAAGATCCTACTCCAAGCGCTCCCTCTTCCATCGCATGGCTGACTAATCCTCGCATGGTCTCCAGTTCCTGCGGATTGGGTGCCCGGTCTTGGTAGCCAACGACATAGATCCGCACAGTTGTCGCTCCGACAAAGGAGGCAATATTTGTGGAGATTCCCCGCTTCACCAAATAGTCAAGATAGTCCCCCAGCGTCGTCCATTCCACACGGTACCGGATATCACCCTGTTGCTCCTCAATCTCCTTCTTCATCGAGTCATTCAACGGTCCCATCGAGAATCCCTCGCCAAAGATCTCCAGAGTCACGCCTTGCCGGATGTCACTCTGCGATCGTCCATCTTCGATGAGCGATTCAGTGGCCCAGCTGAGCATATTGATGAAGCCGGGAGCGACAGCGAGGCCCGTTGCGTCGATTTCCACTTTTCCTCGAACCCCTTCCCACTTCCCGATGGCCGCTATGCGATCGCCTTTGAGCGCAACGTCGGCCACTACGGGAGCCTTCCCGCTGCCATCATAGACTGTCCCGTTTCGGATGATGACATCATACTCCGGCGCCTTGGTGCAGGTCACGAGGAGCGCCGTGCAGGCGATAAGCAAGAGACGCAGAACGATTCGCATCAGAGATCCTCCATTAAAGAGTGAAGTCACAGATCTGGGCTCACCTACGTATTCAACAATCGTCTGTCCTGGCGAGGACGATGTCCATCACAACATTCGTGTCGCATCGAGCAGAGTGACGAACAGGAAAGCATGATGTCATTCCGAACCCGTCGTCTTCCCAGGGGGTGCCCGCCTGACCGCCGTTGAGGCGGGCAGGAAGAATCTCACCAGCAGGCCTTTCTTCAGCAGCCTGCTAATGCCTCTTCAGAATGTTGCACTTTGCGAGAAACTCGCGGATCGCCGAGTACGCCCGTATCGATTGAGCAGGGCTGAATCCGCCGTGTTTGCCGCCCTGGATGGTGACAAGCTGATTGGGAACACCGAATTTCTCGAGCGCCTCGTGCAACCGCACCGCATGAATGTATGGAACTGTTGGATCAGCATCGCCGTGAATGCTCAGGGTAGGTGGCAGACCTTTGCGCACGTAGGTCTTCGGGGAGACACGTTTGGCAATCTCTTCCCGGTTGGTCAGGCTTGCCATCCAGTTGACAGCGTACGTCTTCTTGTTGGGGCCGTCAAGCAGGTCTCCGACATCGGTGATTCCATACCAGTTGATGATCGCCGCAACTTTCGGCTCCTCGGGACCGCCAGCGCACTGGCGATCGAGGCCGGCGGATGCCGGGATCATCCCTGTCGTGAGCGCGAGATGTCCTCCGGCAGAATGTCCGGTGACGACAATCATCGTCGTGTCGATCTTGTACTCCCGTGCATTTCGATACATCCAGCGCAACGCGCACAAGCAATCTTCCACAGCTGCTGGTGCAAGCGAAATCCGGCCGAGCCGGTATTCGACATTCACCACCACCCATCCCAGCTGAAGATAGGGCAAAACTGAAAGCACGGCTCCTTCCTTCGAACCTCCAACCCAGCCACCCCCGTGGATATACATGAGCGTTGGGAGAGGTCCGGGTACGTTGCGAGGAACATGCACATCAAGCTTCGCTTCGTAGTTGTTGGCCACCAGATAGGTGATGTCGGGAAACACCCGATACTCTGATGCGACCGTGTCGGCCCAGCCAACCTGATCAGGAACCTGGCCGAGTAGTATGCTCGGCAAGACCATGATGCAGCAGACCAGGCTGAGCAATCGGAGAACCTCAGTACGATTCTGCATTTGTTCGACCTCATGATATGTTGTGTGCATTCTCTATATTTACCTCCGTGTTTTCTTTTTGTTCCGGCTCACGTCGTCATCGCTCGATGCCCGTCCCCCATCCATCATAATTCCCCCCGTACGATTCAGCCAGGTTCGTGAAATGTTCGCTTATCCGATTTAACTCGTCAAGCAAGGGGACGAGCATCTTCGTTGCGAAGCAGAGCCATTGGTCTCCTCTCGAGCTCAGCTCAACGTGGACATCGAATCCTTCTTTTTGGATTTCTACCGCAACCCTGTAAGCGCCCTCCTCGGTCGGGACATAAATGAAGAATTCCACCTCTCGAGATTTCGAAGTGTCGGCGCCAAGGCGTCGCAAATGATACAGTACCCGCTCGTTCGCCTTCGTCGCTTTGTTCATCATCGCAGGCTCACCGTCTCTCTCACCTTCGGCCTGCGCAGAAACACGATCATTCCTGCACACGGCACTACCCAGAGGATGAATCCCGCAATGATCGTTATGGAGCCAAGGGGGTGCAAATACGAGTACCTGCCACCACCGATTCCTCTCATCAACAAGGAGAGCGTTTCCTGCATGTTCTGCCAAATCATATAGCTCAACATCGTGTCAACCACGGCATTGAGAAAACCTACCCAGCAGGCGATCTCCAGAGCCGTGCGGCCCCAGGCTCGCAGTCGCAGGAACTGAACGCCGGCAACACAGACGAAGAGAAAGTATACTATCCCGTACGCGGTCCAGATGCGGCTGTATCCATACAAGACCATGACTTTCTTCATTGATTCGGGTATGTATTGCGACAGCCCGGGAATGTTGAGATTCATGGTCTCAAACGTGTTGTAGCTGACCAGGCTGACGAGGTTCACAAGCACCATAAGCCCCGAAGCCAGGACGGAAGCCCAGCCGATGATCAGAACGGAAGGCGGTTTGTTGATATGTAAGTCCATCATTGTTAATGTGTCGGGAGCTTGTTAGAATCGCATCAGATCGTTGCCAACGATGGTTTTCCCTTTGTAGTACTTTCCTACTCGCTCGAGAAACGTCTGTTCTGCGTTGGCGGGAATGAGGTGCGTGAGTACCAGCAACTTCACCCCAGCGTCCCTCGCGACCTGGCCAACCTCATCTGCACTTGTGTGATAGTGCTTGAGCCTTGCCGCCACCTCCGGCGAGTCAGCTTTATCGAAATGCTCGGGCAGATACGCTTCGTGAACGAGGATGTCGACACCTTTCGCGTGCCTGATGAGGTTGGGAGTCGGCCGGGTGTCTCCAGAGATCACGATGCTCTTTCCGCCTGCATCAAACCGATACCCATAGGCGGGCTCGACGGGCTCGTGATCGACAAGAAAGGCCGTGATTTTCACCTCCTCGTCCTGGTACACGATTCCTTCCGTAACGATATGGACGTTGATCGTCGCCCCTCCGCCGGGATGCTTCTCGGTGAGGTCTCTGCGAATGTGAATGTCATATTCAAAGAATTTCAGAAGCGCATCGGCAAGCTGCTGTGTCCCGGCCGGCCCGTACAGTTGCAGAAGTTTGTAGCGCCCGAAAATCCAACTCGTGTTGAAGAGATCCGGCAGACCCGACGTGTGATCGGAATGAAGGTGCGTCAGCAGCACAGCCTTGATATTACGGAACGAAAGACCGGCTCCGACGAACCGCTGCGTCACTCCCCTCCCCACATCGACGACGAAAATCTTCTCGTTCACCACAATGGCGGTCGATGGACCGGCGCGCAGGGTGTCCGGTCGCGGATACCCCGTTCCCAGGAGGACGACATCCATTTGGGAATAAGACAGGACCGGGAAGAGGAAGAAAAGGAGGACTGCAGCGAGCCGTGGAATCACGTAGTTGCCGGAGCGGGCGTTGGTCTGATCCGTTGGACTAGAGCGATACTAACGAGAACTTAGCGAAGAACGGCAGGAAAATCAAGGACAATGGACAAAATTAAAAACGATCAACTTCTCCCCGCGACCGGGACTCAAGAGAAGATGTGAAGCCGCCGTGACCTGACTGGCCTGGAGGAGGGCGATGTGTTTTCATCTTTGCTTTCAGAGAGCAATCGAGCCCAGCGACGTGGCAGGTGTTCCACCTGTAGACAACGTAGCTCGACCGGCGCAGATCGACCGCACCTCGATGGCAGTGTAGATGAGGGCGCAGCGAGACATGTCACTCGAAGCTATACCGAAGCGTCACCGACGCCGCCTCACCGTGACCGACGACATAATTTCCTTCACCTCGTAGCGCAGCCAGCTCGCCAGTGCCGGAACCGCCGACAATGACCCAGGAACTGCGAGCTTTCCCACCCTCGAAGGTGCCGACGTGCCGGATGATGAAGCTGCCCGACTTGCCGGCGACGACGCCTTTTACGAGCTCAACGCCAACGAAACTCGCCGTGCCGTTTACTGTGTAGGACATGAGGTACTCGACTGAACCTTCCCCCTCAATGACCCCTTGGTATGCTTGAGTGACTCTTGCCCGCGTGAGCTTTGCCCCGCCGCCGAACTCCTCATAGGGCTTCTCATCCCAGCTTTTGACTTGAAATGTACATCTCGCCTCTGTGCTCATATGTGCTCCTTGTGGATGTCAAACGCCATGTGCCTCAGCACCTCGTCAGGCTGACTCAATCCCGCTGAGATTGCCAGTCGCCGGCTGTAGAAGCGTGCCTGGCGACGACCTGCCAACTGACCTCCGTAGGTTTACTCGATCAGCACTCCCGCCAGCTTCAGAGCATCGTGTATCCTGACGTCATATCGCACGTCCGTATCCCCGGGCATCCAGGAGGCCTGAATCTGATGCGGGTTCGAGATGAGATCGATGTGAGGAAACGCAGGGGCTAAGGATGAATATGCGTACCAAAATGCTCCCACGTAGATTCGATCATTGCCAACCGTGACGACAAAAGGTATACCCGACAAGCTACCGTGTGAATCTCGCAGTGCGGTGAGTTGATTTTCGATCCGCGGCGATGGCACAAAGGTGTGAGATGACCAGTGGTAAGCGCTGATATCCGTTACTGTCATGAATGGTTCGTCGGCAAGAACAAGGGTGTCTAGAGGTTCGGGTAATGCATCATAAGCGGTAATGCTGCCATCTCGAAGACGATAGATTCCCCAACTTTCGGTCGGCGGCTGATCCGTACTCAGATCCTCGCAGCCAAACGTGAGTAGCGGAATGAAGAGGAGAAGCGAGTTTCTCACGGCACTGTCTCACCTGCTGTTGACATATACGGCCTAAAGCTCACGCTCAGCTCGCTCTGTGAAGCCGTGGATGATTTTCAATTGATCTATCGTGAATAGCCCAAGCTCGACAAGGCCGGCGTCAAGTTCAGTACGCAAGGCCATGGCTGGAATGAAGTCGCATTCCATCCCTTTTTCTCTACGTTTTTAGAAACGTGCTGCCACGGCTAATATCAAGCCCTACCTCGTAATAATCCACT
>CAZTKU010000084.1:0-11939 GCA_964614245.1 uncultured Ignavibacteriaceae bacterium | reverse complement strand
AATTCCCTACGGTTGGATCAAACTCATCACAATTCGGGACGAGCAGGGGCGCGAGCTCCGCCTGGCGGTGACTCAAAACGACTATGTAAAGATTTTCCTGGCTTATCCGATGGAGGAGCTCAACGAGGCGCTTGACGGCCTCTTCTCCAATTATCTCTGGCTTTCCCCCCTTGCCCTCCTTATCTCGGTCATTGGCGGGTGGTTCCTCGCCCACAAGTCATTGAAGCCTGTAGATACCATCACCAAAACAGCGCGGAAGATCACCGCTCAGAACCTCAGCCAGCGCCTGCCAACACCAGGGGTCGACGATGAAATCGGCCGGCTAACGGCGACCTTCAACGATATGATCGGTCGTCTGCAGGAGTCCTTTGCGCAAATCCAGCGCTTCTCAGCCGATGCCTCGCACGAGCTTCGTACGCCGCTGACCGTCATGCGCGGCGAAATAGAAGTTGCGCTGCGCAAGAAACGTCTCCCCCAGCCAACCCGCGAGCTTCTGACGAGCGTCCACGATGAGCTTGTGAGACTTTCCTCAATCGTCGAGAGCCTGATTACGCTCATCAGGTCCGACTCGGGCCGTCTCACGTTTCAGTTCGATGACGTTCAGCTTGACAAGATGATAGAAGAGATATCCGAGGATGCTCGCGTGCTCGCGACCAAAAAGAAGATTCAAGTGGAGGTCAGGCACATTGAACCCGTCAAGATGCGCGGTGACGCTTCTCGCCTCCGCCAGTTGTTCCTCAACCTGATCGAGAACGCCGTGAAGTACACTCCACCGCATGGGAGGATCACTCTTACGCTCCAGCAATCAGGTGGGGCAGCAAGCGTGCGTGTGCAAGACACCGGCGTTGGGATCGCGCGAAAAGATCTGGCCAAGATCTTTGATCGATTCTATCGTGTGAGGCAAGATGGATTGGACCAGATCAGCGGCAGTGGACTCGGTCTCGCCATCGCACAGTGGATCGCCGAAGCACACCGCGGTACCATCAACGTCAAGAGCCGACCGCAAAAAGGAAGCACCTTTACCGTCACCCTTCCGTTGTCGTGAACAACTTCCATTCAGAAAGAAGTCCTCACACTTCGAAAGTGCGTGGGACTTTTCACTCATCTTGATTTTCGTCCCTTTTTTCGCTAACTAACACACAAGGCTCAGAACTCATCCTCCAACATGCCCCGCATACGTCACCCCAGAAGAGGTACTGATCGACGAAATTCAGTCAGCCGGCGGCTGCGAAAGACCTACTTCTTTTCCGATGCCCACCTTGGGATCGGGACTAAGGAGGAGGATCGCGAGAAAGAACATGCGTTGATTCGATTCCTGGACACCGTCGAGCGGGACGGCGAGCAGCTCTTCATCGTGGGGGACCTCTTCGACTACTGGTTCGAATACAGAACGGTTGTACCGAAAGGGTACTTCCGATTGTTCTCCAAGCTCGCAGACTTGTCCGAGGCTGGCATCAAGGTCATGTATTTGGCCGGCAACCACGATTTCTGGCTCCGGACCTACTTTCGTGACGAGCTCGGGATGGAGGTCTACCCCGACCCAATCGAGCGAGTGATCCTCGGGAAGCGATTCTATATTCACCACGGTGATGGCCTGCTGAAAACCGACACGGGATACAGAATTCTGAAACGCGTCCTTCGCAACAAGGTCAATATCTTCCTCTTCTCGCTGGTTCATCCCGATCTGGCCGGGCGGATTGCACGGTGGTCGTCACAGAAAAGCCGTCGGCATACATCCAAACGGTCCTTCGAAGGGGGTGATATGGCGGAATTCGCCGAGGGGAAGATCGGCGAGGGCTTTGATTTCGTCGTCATGGGTCATCACCACGTCCCCTGCGTGAGGAACATCGGGTCAGGCGTCTACGTCAATCTAGGAGACTGGATTACGGAACAGACCTATGCAGTCTTTGATGGAAAAAGAATGAGCTTGAAAAAGTGGTCGAAGTGATGGGAGATATGTCCTGATAAGATTCCCGCAATCTCGAAGATTCCGGGACACTGCCTACTAGCAATGCCGAAGCGAACGTACACATCAGAGGAACTGAAGCGATACTTCAGCGACCCGTCGTTCCGCAGGTCCTTCCTTCCCCGCGGCAAGCGCTTCCTGCGCAGGAATTGGAGGATTTTCCTGGCGGCAGCGCTGCTGCTTACAGCGGGATTGATATGGTACGGCTTCTATGTTGCCCAGGGTCTCCCCTCCCTCGAAAAACTGGAGAACCCCAATCCCGGGCTGGCCACCAAAGTCTATGCCTCTGACGGTGCCGTGCTCGATCAGTTCGCTGAAGAAAATCGAACCTACATCGCCCTCGACAAGCTCCCGCAAGGTCTCATCGATGCCCTTATTGCAACAGAGGACAAGAATTTCTATAACCACTGGGGAGTGAATCTCCCGCGGTTCTTCCGGCAGATGGTCATTAACTTGGTCACGTTCCGCCAGGCCGGAGCCAGCACGATCACACAACAGCTTGCGAGAAACCTCTACAAGTTGCAGGGAAAGCAGGAATCTCTCTTCGACAAGATTACACGGAAGATCCGCGAGTTCATCACGTCGGTTCAAATCGAGCGGAATTTTACCAAGCGGGAAATCCTGGAACTGTATTTCAACGTGTCCTGGTTCGGCCGCGGCACCTACGGAATTGAATCAGCCGCGCAACGCTATTTCAATAAGTCGGCTGCAGATCTGACCCCGCCGGAGTACACGTTGCTGGTCGGGATGCTTCAGGGCCCGGGTTACTACGATCCGATCAAGAACCCAGAGCGCTCTTTCCATCGCCGCAATGTTGTCCTCGGTCAGATGGTTCGCGATGGCCACCTGAAATCCGAAGAAGCGGAGAAGATCAGATCCGACTCCCTGAGTTTCCGAACGCTCGAGCCTGAATTTCGAACCGGCATTGCCCCTCACTTCGTGGAATGGGTGCGTCAACAGCTCGAGCAGAAAACAGAGGCCTATGGATTCAACGTGCTACGGGACGGCTTGAGGGTCTACACAACGCTCGACAGCCGCATGCAGCGATACGCCAACCAGGCAGTGGACGACCATTTGACCAAATTTCAGCAGCGCTTCGACGAATCATGGGATTGGAAAAAGCACTTGGACATCCTGCGCGACAACGTCGACAAGATGATCCGCGATCTCGACGTGTACAAGAAAGCGAGGACGCCTGAGGTTCGTGATAGCATAATGAACGCGCTGCGAACCAACACGCAGTTCAGCGACTCCGTCAGGAAAGCGGCGCGCACCATCGAGGTCGGCATGGTGGTGATTGATCCGCACACGGGACAAGTCAAAGCAATGGTGGGCGGCAGGAATTTCCGCAGCTTCCGGTACGGATTAAATCACGTTACCCAGATCCACCGGCAGCCGGGATCCGCATTCAAACCGTTTGTCTACACTCCCGCGATCGATAACGGGACGCCGGTATGCTACGAGCTTCTTAACCAGCCCATCACCATCCCCATGCCGGACGGGACCCGCTGGACACCACAGAACTTCGACGGCAATTTCGGCGGCCTGTACACGCTGCGTGAAGGACTCAAACGATCGATCAACTTGATTGCTGTTCGCCTTATTGAACAGCAAATTGTGCCAGCCAAACAGGTTGTCGAGTACGCAAAGCGCATGGGAATCAAGTCAGACATCCGCCCATATGAGTCGATTGCCCTCGGGACGGAAGAAGTCTCACCCCTTGAACTCACCTCTGCGTATGGCGTGTTCGCCAACGAAGGAGTCCTCGTCGAACCCGTCTCCATTCTCCGGATCGAGGATAAGGATGGTAACGTCATTGAGGAAAACATCCCGGAGAAACGCGAGGTTTTGAGCAAAGAGACTGCGTATCTTATGACGAATCTGATGGAAGGAGGAGTAAATGAGGAGGGCGGAACCGGTCTCGCCGTTCGTTCGTATTTCTCACTCCCCGCCGCGGGAAAGACGGGAACGACGAACGATTATGGTGACGCGTGGTTCGTCGGCTTCACACCCCACCTCTCTGCAGGCATCTGGGTCGGCTTTGACGACAACCGCATCAAATTCGGCAGCGCAGACGGCCAGGGTGGACGAGCCGCTGCTCCTATCTTCGGGCGGTTCATGGCATCCACGTACGAGGATCCCGAGATCGGATTGCAGCTGGATTACTTCAGGCAACCCGACGGCATCGTCACCGACACCATCTGTGTCGACACAAAGAAGAAGGCTCGCGAGTTCTGTCCGGAGAAAACGACGGAAATCTTCAACGTGAAATATCCGGTCGGGCTCTGCGACCTCCACACGAGCCCTCATTGGCGGGAAGAGAAGAATCCAAATAAGATCAGCTGGTGAGAATTAGTTCAGAGTTCTGAGTTTCAGTTCACGTTACAAGTTACAGCTTTCAAGTTCATTGTTGCTGGTGACCGTCAGGTTCCCCTCCCCCTCCCTACTGCATACCCCCAATTTGCCTGCTACTTCCTGTCTGCGGTATTCTGGATTCTGACACGCGTATTCTTCCGACACCCCTCACGCCTAACGTCTTACTTCTCACTTTTACCGTATTACCAACTTCGCTCGATCACCGGAGAAGCTGCATCTTCCTGCTTTCCACAAAATTTCCAGCAATCAGCCGGTAGATGTATACGCCGGAGGAGAGGCCGGAGCCATCGAACTGATACTGATGCTCACCCGGACCAAAGATTCCATCCGCCAGGGCGCGAATTTCACGACCAAGGATATCGTACACTCGGAGAGCGACCTTCTGCTCTGAAGCAAGACGGAAAGAGATAATTGTTGAGGGATTGAAAGGATTGGGATAGTTCTGGCACAACTGGAAGCTTGCGATGTCCGTCGGTCGTTCCTCTAGACCCACGACGCCGTTCGCATCGATGCCGACGAGATTGCTCAACACGCTCTCGTTCTGAAGCTTGTCCAACGCCGTGACAGCATAGTAATAGGTAAGAGATCCTGTAGGCAAGCTTGTTTCCGTGTAGGTGATGCTGGCTTGAACCGAGACGAGGTTGCGTGCGTCGTTTATGTCGATGGGTCGTGATGTTGAGCGATAAACGGCGTGATACGAAGCACCTTCCCCATCTCCTGCGGCACTTGGGGCAGTCCAGGTCAGGAGTGCACTTGAGGAGAACTTTGTAATGGTCAGGTTTACCGGCGGATTCGGCGGAGTCATTTCCTTCCAGGTCATGATTGGCTTCAAGGCAGGGTATTTATACAAATCGTTTCGAAGAGAGTCTGCAAAGCCCTTTGGATTATCCCTAAGGCCCATGTTTGCTCTGAAAAAAATGCTGCCTTGAGCGTAGGAGTTGGTTCTGTTCAGACGAACCTGATTCGGCAGTTCTGACGCCCCCCAATTGCTGGCATCAGCAATTCGGTATGCAGCTTGACCAACATATAGATCCCGTCCATTTCTCTCAGACGACCACCACGGCATGAGTTTCCCGTAGTCCTGCCCACCGCCGAATGGCCAATACAATTGTGGCGCGATATAATCAATGTATTTGCCTTGGAGCCATGCAACCGCATCGCAGAAGATCACGGAGTAGTTATCATTACCTATGATACCGGCCGGCACGCCGTTTTTCCAGATTCCTCTTGGACTTATCCCCCACTTCACGTTCGGCTTGATCGCTTTGACACTATCGTACACCTGCCTGATGAGGAGGTTGACGTTATCCCTTCGCCAATCACTGATGTTTGTGAAGCCCCTCGGCTCGGCCTGAAAGGTAGCCGCATCTTGTGTGGATATTCCATCCTGATAGAAATAGTCATCCATGTGCGCGCCGTCGATCTCGTACCGCCGCACAACGTCGGCAATCACCGATGCAGTGTAGTCACGCACGGAATGCATCCCCGGATTGAGGAAGCGGTATATACCCATCTGAATCACCCAATCGGGATGAAGAACTGCAACGTGATTGGCCGCGAGTGGATAGCTGCCCGCGGACTTCTCTGCCCTGTAGGGATTGAACCAGGCATGGAGTTCCATGCTGCGTTTGTGTGATTCAATGATCGCGAACTCGAGAGGATCAAACGGTGAAACTGGTGCTTTCCCTTGCTCACCGGTAAGCCAGTATGACCAGGGCTCAGTCAATGAAAAATAGAGCGCGTCGCACTCGGGACGCACCTGAAAGATGACGGCGTTGATCCCAACCGCCTTGAGTCCATCGAGGATCGTGATGAGCTCTGCTCGTTGAGCATTTGGATCGGGCCCCCCGCGTAGGCCAATCAAGATTCACCACCGTCGCTATCCACGCACCGCGGAACTCGCGCTTCGGCGGGACTTGAGCCAAGCTCGTGAGAAGTGGAAAGATGACAAGAAGTATGAGATGGAATCGATAACAATAATTCATCCGGATCCCTTCATTGTTAACGATGATGCCGTCAACCCTTCCCCTTGATCCACTCCATCGAGAACAGATAGCGAAGCGAGGATCGAATAAGTGAGGGTTCAACCGTATCCACAATCTGCACTTCGCCCACTCGATTCGGCAGGACAAACCGCTTCTTGCCGTCCACGGCTTTCTTATCGTGCTTCATCGCTTGAAGAACGCTCGCAAGTGTCGGTGCCCCCTTGCGTGCCTTCAGTGGAATGCGCCGAATGAGGGCGACGATTCTCTCGTGGATCTCCGGATTCACCATCCCCATCTCACGCGCGATGTAGCTCTCCGTGACCATGCCCAACAGGACCGCCTCTCCATGCTTGATCGCGGTGAAGTTCCCCGCTGCCTCGAGAGCATGACCAACGGTGTGCCCATAGTTGAGGATGGTGCGAATCCCCGTTTCGCGCTCGTCCTCTGACGTGATGTGCGCCTTCATCTCGCAACATCGCCCCTGAACGTGCATCACGGCCTCCTGATCAAGCTTCAAGATCCGATCAAGATTTGCCTCGATGTACGCGAAGAGCTCTGCATCCAGGATGACACCGTATTTGACAATCTCGCCGAGACCGCAGACAATTTCTCGTGGCGGCAGGGTACGGAGGCAAACACTGTCTGTCCAGACGAACTTGGGTTGGTAGAAGGCACCAATAATGTTCTTTCCGAGCGGATGGTTGACTGCAACTTTCCCTCCCACGGAGCTGTCCACTTGAGACAACAACGTCGTTGGCGCCTGGATGAGCGCAACGCCGCGGCTGTATGTGGCCGCGACAAAGCCGACCAGATCACCTATGACGCCGCCCCCCAATGCAACGAGCGCAGACTTCCGCCCGACATTTCTCTTCAGAAGTTCCGTGAAGATCGCGCTGGCACGCTGGAGGCTCTTTTGCCGCTCACCGGGAGGAATCACGATCGAGGAAACGTCAAACTGGAAATGGCGCAGGTGCCGCTCGAGGGGCTTGAGATAATGAGGCGCGATGTTCGCGTCCGTCATGATGACGACACGCTTTGGAATCCCGTGTTGTTGGCATGTCGGAGCAAAAGAGGCGGTCATCGAGTTACCAAGATAGATCGGGTAGCTTCGCTCGCCGAGTGCCACATCGATTTGTCGATGGATCATGGATGCTCCTTACGCGTCGATCAAACCGCGCAGCCGTCGTACGATCTCGTCCACGGTGGTACCGACTTTCTTCTTGTCCGTCCTGATGATCAGATCAGCTCTCGCATAGAACTCTTCGCGCTGTTTCAACAGCTCCTGAATCCGCTGCTGCATGGCTTCTTCAGGCAGCTTGCCCCCTGAGGGATCCGTCAACAACGGCCGGTCGGTCCGGCGGTGTACCCGCTGGTGGATCTCCTCGGGCGGCAGTTGAAGATACACGATGATGCCGCTTTGCCGAATCAACTGAAAATTCTCTTCATACGCAATCGTGCCCCCGCCAAGTGACACCACACAATGGTCGAGCGTGGACACCTCCTGAAGCGTTGACCGCTCAAGAACGCGGAAAGCTTGCTCACCATCTGTCGAGAAAATGTCGATGATCCTCTTCTCTGCTTTCTTCTCCACGAATCTGTCGACGTCGACAAAATCGAAGCCCAGCGTGTTGGCGAGGATCGGCCCAATCGTGCTCTTGCCGCTGCCCATGAAGCCGGCAAGGTATATCAGGTTTTTCTTCGGTCGGGGTTGCTCACTCATTTCTTATCGCTCGCATGGAGCCTCTTCTCTGAGTATAAACAAAAAAAACGAAACTGCAAGAGAGGTCCGTCTCGCGATTTCGTTTTCCCAACACCGACGGCAGGCTACAAGACATCGAAAACGACGCCTAGGCTGAAACTGAGCCCGTTGACGTTTATCCGCGTTCGAAAGTTATCAACAAGCAATGGGATGGTCAAACCGTTGTACACGGCAAACGGTTTGTCGAAGCGATTCTCCGCAATCACTTCAGGATCACGGAATCGCATCTCCCCTCGTACGGCCACGCGCGGAATTACCCTGTAATCAAAGCTGCTCTCCACATGGATGCCGAATCCGGCGGGCTTGTTTTGTTGCGGAGCGTCGACGCCGCCCACGGAAAGGATGCGCGTGCCGAAGTACACGCCACCGCCGCCTCCCATTGACAGCCGTACCCTTTCGGAACCGACAGGGATAAAGACATTGGCACCAATTTCAACCGGTATCAGGCGAAATCCATCCGTCACCAGGGCGCGGCGAGGCGGGCCGACAAATGCCACTGACTGCACCTGATCCTGAAGCTTTGACAGATACTCTACGGAGAAGGAAAGGAAGAAGTTGTCATCGGGACGCTTGAGACGGATTTCAACCGCCGCGCCATAAATATTGTCGAGGTTAACGTATTGACCGCGGATGTCGTTGGAGGGTGAATCGGGATTGTAGAACACCCGGGAGGTTGTCGTATAGTTGCCCTTCGCCGCAATCGACAACGACCATCCGCCCGGTTGCGCGAAGAGCTCCATCGCTGGAATAAGAATCAGAACCGTCAAAAACCGTAGAAGCCACTTCATAGGCTCCCCTCTCGAAACCTTCCGAAGGTCTCGTCAAATTCATTTGGACCCTTCGGCAGGTTACCTCTGCCTAGCGGTAGAACTTATCCCGAAGATCTTCGATATCGGCTTTGTCCCGCAGCGCCGTGAGCCAGTCACTAAACAGTCGGTTCCGTTTCTCCTGCAAGATTTGGTCTTGCAGCGAACTCCGCTCGCTCGCGTATTGTGTGGAATCAAACGCCGTTCTGGACATCAGCTTGATGATGTAGAAGCCACGCGTCCCCTCAAACGGTTTCGAGAACTCACCCGACTTGAGACGCAACGCCGTGCCGATGAACATATAGTCCCTGCCGACGCCTTGCGGTGCGTCAGTCGCCTTGAATGCGCCGGTCTTCTGCGCCACGGCATTAGGGGTTGATTGCCCTGCCGCGAGCAGATCGGTGGACTGCGACAGCGTCTTGTCGAATGCGTCAACTTGTTCTCTCAGTCTCTGCATTTTCTTCTGCCGGAGAACTTGAGAACGAACAATGACTTTGACCTCCTCCAGTGGGCGGACTCCTTCCTCCCGAATACCCGACACTTTGAAGACTGCGATACCGCCCGTCACGCTAATCGGCTCGCTCATTGCACCAAGCTTCATATCGAACGCGAAATTCATCACGGCATCATTGACCCCAATGCCCGGAATAAAACTCCCCTTGGTGAAGTCCGGAGTCTCCCGTATTTGGTACGAACTGAACTCGGCTGACTTTTCGAAACCTTCGTCCTTCGCCAGGACGGCAAAATCCTGTGCGCGCTGATATGACATCTCAACGCTCTGTGTGCTTGCCTTCACCTTCATGGTGAGCGTCGCAAGCTTCAGCTCACGATTGTCTTTTCCTGTCACCTTGATAATATGCCATCCAAATTGTGATCGCACGGGTCCTACGATATCTCCCACCTTCGCGCCGAGGGCCGCCTGCTCGAACGGCTTCACCCATGCGCCGCGGCCATTCCACCCCAGATCGCCGCCGGCCTCTTTTGAGCCGAAGTCCTCGCTGTTCTCGCGGGCAAGCTTGTCAAAACTCTCGCCGCCCCGGGCGCGCTTCAGAAGATCTTTGGCCTTCTGGATCTTGGCAACACTGTCCGATCCAAGAGTGGCACTCAGCAAGATGTGACTCGCGCGAACGAACTCGGCGGATCCTTTTCTCTCATCCAGGAGCTTGATCAAATGGTAACCGTTGAGATCGCCTACCGGACCGATGATTTGACCCTTTTTGAGAGAAAAAGCGACATTTTCCCGCTCTCGGCTCAGTTCACCGTGCTTCACAAATGTTGTGTCATTCACCGGCAGCTCGGAATATGTCTTGGCAAGCTCCCTGAAATCCATCCCCGCCTTCACTTGATCCAGGTAGCGGTTCATCTCGCTCAGTACGGCTGCAGTATCGTCCTTCGATGGGGCAAGGCTGAAGTGAACGTACTTGAGCTTGCGAGCAGCACTGATCTTGAACTCCTCCTGACTTGAATTGTATTGCTTCAGAATGTCGGCATCCGTCACCTCTACGAGCGAGTCAGGAATGAACCTGTTGGGATCGAACAGCACATAGTCGGCTTCCATGGAGACCGTCCGGTCGATAAAGCGCTGCTGGATTTCTCCCTCCGCGGCTCTCGTCGATGCAAAGAGGATGCTCTGCAGTTTTTCCAGCCTCCTTTGCCGCCGCAGCTCGTTTTCAACCTGAATCCACGCCTGCCGGTTCTGCGGGTCAGCCACAGCGCGATCGTACGCTGCTCTGTTAAAAACACCGAGTGAGTCTTTGAATTGATTGGCGATCATCTCCGGCGGATTGGGCCCAAGGAGAATGTCTCGAATCTCATCGTCGGTAACCGTGATCCCAAGCCGGTCAAGCTCGTGATCGATGAGGATCTGTTGAACGAGACCATTCCACACTTGATTCCGAATCTGGCGATCGGTCTCCTCGTCAGGCTCTGCTGCAGTTTGTTTGCGATATGCCTCCGCCTGCTGGCGAAGCAGTTCCGAGAACTCGCGGTAGTTGATTTCAGTGCCGTTGATCTTCCCAATATAGTCTCCGACCTCCTTGTGTCTGCGCTGCGTGATATCCATTCCCCAGTCGAGGACAATGTAGATGATGAAGAACGCAGCGAAGACAGCAAACGCCTTAGCAAGGTTGTTGCGGATCTGAGTCATTAACGGCATAGCACAGACATCTCCTTGAACAATGCAAAAGTTCGAGCCATGGAGTTTGAATATACCCGCGAAACCCTTGAAATGCAACGATTTTCTTGTTGACTTTGCGCGCACATTGATTTATATTTTCATTCGCTTTTCACCCTTCTTCCGCCTCAAGTCCGCATCTGACGTGTGCCCCAATTTCTCCCGCACGATGCCCTGAGGAAATGACAGTTGACTTAGCTTGGAGATTCATTCGTGAGAAAACAACTTTCAAAAGTCATCTTGATCATCGCGGCGGTTCTCCTTTCGTTGGTCTTCTTGTTGCCAACGTACCAGGATTACCAGTACCGCAAGAAACTCTCCTCGCTCGCTGGACAAGACAGCATTGCGTATCTCGACCAGAATCAAGACGACATTCTGAACGCGAAACTGAAACGCCTCAAGCTTGGCCTGGATCTCCAGGGAGGAATGCGCGTCGTCTTGGAAGTCGACGTTATCCAGATGCTCGACGATCTGGCAAAGAACAAGGATGACAACTTCCGCGCGATCATCAGCGAAGTGCGCACGCAATCGAGCGCAAACGACGAATCGGTGATCCCACTGCTCGGAAAGAAGTATCAGGATCGGGGGATCCGGTTGAGCCGGTATTACGGCAGCATTCGGGAAACCGACGCCGCCGTCCTGAACCAGTTGCAGAGCGAAACGGAAAAAGCGATTGACCGCGCAATCGAGGTCGTTCGCAACCGCGTCGACCAATACCGTGTGTCCGAGCCGAACATCCAGAAACAGGGCGGCCGACGGATCATCGTGGAATTACCGGGTGTTAAGGATGAGCGGGAAGTCCGGAGCTTGCTCCAGGGAACCGCAAAGCTCGAATTCAGGCTCCTCCGGGACCCCGATATCTCTTACAAGGTGA
>CAZTKU010000083.1:0-11940 GCA_964614245.1 uncultured Ignavibacteriaceae bacterium | reverse complement strand
CAGAGCACCACGCCCGACTTGAGGATCTTCTCTTTGTCGTTTTCATGTATTCTAAACGACTCCGGCTCCGTCGCCAGCAGGGCAAATGACTGCGGTGCCTTCGATTGGCGCAACAGGGCAAGCAGCCCATCAGGCTCTCTCCCAAATGCACACGCACCCTCAGGCATATTGACGGCCACACACGAGCACCCCTCCTGATCGTCACAGAGCACAACGGCGACTTTCTGGATGTGCATTGTTGTGGAGATTCTGCTAACCATCGAGGAGAGCACTTGCTCAAGGTTCATCAGTCGTGGCAATTCCTGACTGAACTCCAGGAGCGCTTTCTGATAATTGTACCGTTCCTGATAGAAGATGCGGTCGATCCACTTCTGTGCTCTCCTCTTCAACGGATCGAACGCAAACGCGATGACAAGAAACGCCACAAGACTTACGACCTGGTTTTCCTCTGTACCGAGAACGTATGCGAGCGAATTCCCGATACTGTACACCAGCAAGAGGTACAGTCCCGCGAGGACGGCCGTCACCATTGCATAGAGAAGGCTGCGCTTGACGACGAGGTCGGTATCCATCAGGCGGTATTTGAAGATCGAGTACCCGAAAGCAGACGGGAGCAAGACAGCTAGCAGCATCGGCGCGAGAAGTATGGGTTGCGTGAAGATAGCAAACTGATTGACGGATTGAAGAATAAACACATAGGCGAACGCAAGCAGCCATACCGCGGCGCCAAGAAGCACAGGTCGCAACTGCTTTCTACGTGTCAGATCTACGGTTCGAAAATAAGTCACCACAAAGATGACAAGACCTGCGACAAAAAAGCTTAACGGCGTATAGTCAAGGATGGTCCTTGTCAACGGTGGAAGATATTTGAGAAGATTGAAAACGATGAGGGCAACGCTGGCCGTGCTACACACGTAGAGAACGGGCTTCAGCCACCACTGACCAAGGATCTTCTTCCGCACGGGAAAGTGCAGGAAAAACGTGATGAAGTTCGGCAGCGCGAAGATCCACCCAATTATGAAAGCCACACCCAGAGGATAGGATTTCCACGCCGGTTCTCCTGTGAGGTTGAGCTGGGACAGCCCAAAGAACAACATCGAAAAGACGCTGTAGCGAGCGAACGTCCGTTGAATCATACCTTGCGGTCGTGTCATGACCACAATGTAGCCCACGAGAAGGAATCCCAAGCCGAGTAAGAATACGGAGAGGTATCGGATGTCAAATACCTTCAGGACCTGTACGCGTGTCGTAAACGTGGAACCGTCCCGCTCGATGAGATACTCAGCATACTCATTTCGCTTTACGGCATTGATAATCCCCATCGCCGGAGTGGAATCGGTGAAACTCTTTCCATTGATCTTGAGGAGGATATCACCGTTTCGGATCCCCGCCCGGTCGGCGACGCCGCCGGGAACGACGTCCGTAATGATAAGGCCGGGTTTGCCGTCCTTGCGCATCAGCCAGCCACATTGATCATTGCTTGTGGCTTTGAACACCATCACGTCAAAAGCATGGATGAGCGTCAAGATCAGCACGATGAGCGTGGCAATCGTGTACACCGCGCGGATTGACCCGGGCGTCATCCTCTCGAATGGCTTCTTCATAGACATCCTCACTGCGAGCGTCTGTTCCTCTCTGGATACGACGAAGGCGTGATTTCGTTTCAGCGACTAGCGCCGCTCCAACAAGATGATCAGGCGAGAAACATCAAGGAAATTGCTGTTAGAACGAGCGCTTTGCTCCTTCATTGTGAAGAAATATCGTTGGAAGGGCACTAGAATGCGTAGCCAATCGTAAAATAGCCCAAAATCGGGCCCAGACTGATCGGGTTATTCAACAAATCCTTACGGAAGAAAAAGCTCTGGCCAACGGAAAATTCTGCGAGACCAATAGGGGTATCGAACGCGAGACCGACACCGATGCCGTGGCGCAGGTCCTTGAAACGGATCTCTTCAGGTGTAGCCCAGATCGATCCGAGATCGTATCGGGCCGTGAGATACGTATCGAAGAAGACGCTGAGCGGACTCTGATATCGATACTCGAGGCTCGCGATCAGAAGCTGCCGGCCACGACTGTTATCCTCGCGTAGGCCAAAGAAGCTCTGCTGGCCGCCAAGGCTGAATTGCTCGGAGATCGGGAGTGTCTCGTCGGCGAATCCAAAACGGATTCGCGGATGAAGGGTATGTCGTCGGAAATACGTTCGATACCAATCGGAGCCAAACCACATTTTTGTGAATCCCGCTCCCCCTTTGGCCGGAATGATTGCCGATTCATAGGAGAAGTTCATCACGACGCCGTCTCTCGGAAAGGGATATCTGTCCTGGTTGTCAATCTTCAGTCCGAACCTGATCGAGCCGATCTTGAAGCTTTCCGTCTCCAACGGTTGGTCAGCGATGCTCCACACCCGATGGCTCTCCAGTCTTCCATCGACAGTCACGGTGCCGAGACGCTCGAGCTGCGTTCCGAAGGTGACCGCTCCTCCCTGCCGAAGCTCGCGATACTCCCCGATCCTCAGGCGATTCCATCGCTTGGTGTCAGAGAGCGGCTCATCGCCATATACGTTGACATCACGATACGTGTAGTAGCCACTGAGGGTGAACGTTAGATAGGAATTGAAAATGCGCGTGGCCTTGAACTCACCCAGGTAGCTCCTGTTTCTCGGTCCACCGAAGGCGTGAACGCCGAACTCTGCCCCAACTCCGAACAGGTTCTCATCTCGAACATCGATCGATGGCTGAATATTGCGCTCATTGTCGACCCTCAGACCGAATCGGATTAACTCCGTGCTGCGCTCCCGAAGCTTGATCGCCACGATGTGATGCTCATGTTGATCGCCTTCCTGATGTACGCTCACCGACACCTGCTCGAAGAGACTTGTGCCGTAGAGTCTGGCAATCCCTTCGGCGACTTTGGAAACCTGGAAAACATCTCCCTCCTCCCACGGCAGCTCCCGCCAAATGACGTAGTCTTTGGTCTTTGAAGTTCCGAGAATGTCGCGACGGTATACGATGCCTTCATCGATGACCAATTTTGCAGCGCCGCTCACCCGATCCAGCTTCGCATCACGTATCCGTGCCAACGAATATCCCCGATCGCGGTACATCCCCAGCACAGCTTCCAGAGCCTTTTGGCTCGCGTGGAAATTCATTCGAGAACCGATAAGCGGCTGAAATACCGCCTTCAGAGTGTCGATGCCGATGTACTTGTTCCCGGAGATTTCGATTCCTCGCACAACAGGATTCGCCTGCGCCCGCAACCTCATGACCGTTCCTTCATCACCGGCCAAGACATCGACCTCTACGATCTCAAACTCTCCACTTTCGTACATTTCGTTGACGAGGGACTGAAGCGAATATTCCGACACGCTGGGCTGTCGTGCAATCGGCATCAGTTTCGTTAACCAGCGCTCCTCAAGGCTCATTGCATCAAACTGCAACCTCGCGTTCGGGAAAACGTGGTTTTTGGTGTGCACATGAACCTGATCGGCGGATTTTGACTTGAGTAGCAACCGCAAATCCTCAATGACTGCCCGCGCAGCCTCACGCCCCTTCCATATGAGGGAATCCTGGTTGGTGAAGTCGTCGGAAAGATGGCTACCGATAGCGGGCCGTATGACGATGTCCGCTTTGGCCAGCTGGTCTCGCTTCGCCGATTGCATGGTAATACCCAAGACCTGATCTGCAATTTCCCAGAGGGCGTTGAGTCGCGACGCCGGTCGAAGTGGACTCGTCACATCAACGACAATGATGATGTCTGCTCCCCACTCACGCGCGACATCGACGGGAATGTTCGAGACCAGCCCCCCGTCAAGAAGGCGCGTCGTATCACGTTGCACAGGGCTGAACAGAAGAGGAACCGTAACGCTGGCACGAAGAGCCTCTGTCAGGTCACCGCGATCAAGCACAAACGATTTACCGGACACAAGGTCTGTCGTCACCGCCCGAAACGGTATTCGGAGATCATCGAAGCTTGGATTGGGATGATAGATTCCTTGCAGAGCCAGGACGTTGAGATAATTCGTGAGGCGCTGCCCCGTTGAGAGCGCCTGTGGTAAAATCGGCTCGAGCCCCTGAAAGCGTACCGTGAGGATGCTCCTGTCCGATGCGATTTTCTGATCGAGAAAGAGGTCCGTTCGTCGCGCCTCATTGCTGAAGCTCAGGACATCAGCCCAGTTCGTCGTGTCGACCATCCTATGGAGTTGTTCGGTCGAATACCCTGAGGCATACAGACCACCGATGATGCCCCCCATGCTCGTCCCGACAATGAGATCAAGAGGAATCTCAGCTTGTTCGAGCACCTCCAGCACTCCAATGGCGGCAATGCCCCGAGCGCCGCCACCACTCAGCACGAGCGCTACCTTCGGCCGCTCAACGGTCTTAAACGGAAGGAAATTAGGGAATTGATGGAATGATCCACTGAACGCCGGGCGAATCACCTCAACCGATTGAATCGTGCTGTCGGGCGCCTGAGTCGCGAAACCAGGGAGTGCCGCAAAGCAAAGAACGAAGAACAGATAACCATGCCGCGAACATGTCATAGGATTCTCTTGTTGACACCTTTCACTGCAAAAGTACCGAAATATGCCTCGAATAGCAACGGAGTGGTCACTTGCCGGTCGTGACCTTCGCCGTTTGCTGATCCCGAGAAACGGTACAACTCAGACGTGTGCCGACTTCGGCGGTGTCCCAAAGTCGTGATGTTGGGACTTACATCCCGACATGAACCCTGACAGTGTCAGGCAGCCCACCAGGCCCGACACCACAATTGTGCTCTTGAATCCACTACACTGCTCCGATTTTCATTCCCTTGATTTTCGCGCATCTTCAGGTTATGTTCTTTGGTGAAGGGCTTACCGTCTTTCCCTCGTCGAGCAGTGTAAAGGATAACAATGCGCGGGTGACCAGCTGAACTCTTTTTGGCCTGTTTGCTGAATGACCTTTCTCAATCCTCTCGTCCTCATCGGATTAGTCGCCGCCGCCATTCCGATCCTTCTGCATCTCTTCAGCTTGCGGAAGCTGCGGACAATCGAATTCAGCACATTAGCGTTCATCAAAGAGCTGCAGCGCACAAAGATACGTCGACTTAAGCTTAGACAGCTTCTCCTGCTTATCCTCCGTACACTGATCGTTCTGACGCTCGTGCTGGCATTCGCACGCCCCACCCTCAGAGGATCTCTCGCCGGCGGCATCGGCTCGCACGCCAAGACAACTGCGATCGTGATTGTTGATGATTCATACAGTATGACGGTCAACGATGAGCATGGTGAGCTCTTTAAGCAAGCGAAACGCGCTGCCACAGGGATCGTAGATCTCTTGAAAGAAGGCGATGATGTCGTTCTTGTTAAGCTTTCGGACATCGGCCGCGCTGCCTTGGATATCCGGCATTACCCCACGCGGGATTACCTGCTCCTCAAGAAAGAAATCGAAGGGATGAGACCTTCATATGTCTACAGGTCTATTGACGACGCGCTGCGGTACGCCTCAAAACTCCTCGCAGGCACGAAGAATTTCAACAAAGAGGTTTATGTTGTCTCCGATTTTCAGAGCGGCGCGTTTGATGTCAGGACTGCTGCATCATCGCAGGAGAAGCTTTTCCCGCCGGAAGTTCATTGTTTCCTGGCCCCCGTGGGCAAGCGGTCGGCCCAGAATCTCGGCGTTGAGAATGTTGCCATATCTACCGCCATCTTTGAACAGAATAAACCCTTCATCGTAAGAGCTCGAATCGGCAACCATTCGAAAGATAATGTGCGAGACCACGTCGTGAGCGTTTTCCTCAACGGGACGCGCGTTGCGCAACGGGGGATTGATCTTCCAGGTGAAACATCAAGTGAGATTGAATTCTCCGTCGTACCCAACTCGACTGGGTACGCCGAGGGCTTCGTCGAACTTGAGAATGACGATTTCGAAGCAGACGATCGCCGGTTTTTTGTTGTCTCCATCCCTGAGCACATTCGAGTTCTGCTTGTAGGCAAACCCTCCGATTTTCACTACATTCGCCTTGCGCTCGCAACGCGTCTCTCTGCCGGCGGTTCCGCCTTTGAGCTTCAGGAGATCAGCGCTCGCCAAGTCAGCTCGGCGCAGATTGAGCAATCCGACGTCGTCGTTCTCGCGGGCAGCCAGGAACTCTCCTCCTCACAGGTCAATCAATTCCTCTCGTTTTTGAAAAACGGCGGCGGACTGATCCTCTTTCCCGAGCCTGCTATTCAGCTGTCCTCGTTCAATAGCAGTATTGCCAAACCGCTCGGCCTGCCACCGATAAACGACATTGACAGGGGCTCTGCGTCTTCAGGGAACGTGCTGGGTGAATCCTTCGTCGAGTTTGAGAAGGTGGATCTCCGGCATCCGGTCTTTGAAGGTATGTTTGAAGAGCGGGAGACGACCATGCTGAGGCAGTCACCGCGGCTCTCTGCTCCCCTCCAACGGGTTGTCGAGTCGCCGCGCGTGCGGATCTCTGTCCGGTTCGCTCCGACACCTCGATCCAATTCCATCATCACGCTTTCGAACGGGTCAACATTCCTGGCGGAACAGCTCGTTGGGAGCGGCCGGGTGTTGCTGTTCGGTGTTGCACCAGACCTCGGGTGGTCTGACTTTCCCCTCAAAGGTCTGTTTGTTCCGTTGCTGCACCGCGCTGTCTCCTATCTGAACCGGCACCACGCCCAACCGGCCGAATCGCTGGCGGGCGATGACATTCTGCTGAAGAGCTCCGTTCGGACGACCGTTCCCTGGACAGTTCGAGATCCTGCAAACATCGACAGGACATCAACTCCATCGTCTTCAGGCTGGCAGCAAAGCCTGAGGTTCTCGAACAGCGACCTGATCGGCGTGTACTCTGTGACCGCACGCGATTTTCTCCTTCAGAAGTTTGCGGTGAACCTGGATCCTCGTGAATCGAAGCTCGCAAAGGCATCGACGGACGAAATTGAAACGACGGTGCGGCGTGTTGGAATTGATCCCGCAGCTGTGCAATATGTCGAGCAGCCTCAGGATCTCGAACGTGTCGTACTGCAATCGAGGTTTGGATTGGAACTCTGGAAACACTTCCTCGCCGCTGCACTTCTGCTCGCGCTGACCGAGATGATCGTCGCTCGGGCGGGGAAAAAGGATGCATTGGCGACTTCATAACATGATCGAACTTGCACAATCTGGCAAAGAGCGTTGCATCATCATCGGCGTCTCCACGCGTGCAATCGGCCGGAGCGAGACGGAGGAATACCTGGACGAGCTGGCTCTCCTCGCCGACACAGCGGGGGCAGAGGTCGTTGCCCGGTTGACGCAGGACCGCGATCGCATCGACGCCGCGACGTTCATCGGCAAGGGGAAAGTGGAAGAGATGCGCTCCCTCATCGTTGAACAGAAAATTCCGCTGGTGATATTCGACGACGACCTTTCGGCGGTACAGGTAAGAAACCTTGAGCGCGTGCTCGAATGTAAGGTGCTTGACCGAAGTGCTCTTATTCTGGACATCTTCGCATCGCGAGCAAAAACCAACGAGGCAAAAACCCAGGTCGAACTCGCCCAGCTTCAGTACCTTCTGCCGCGCCTTACGCGTCAGTGGACTCACCTCTCAAAGCAGTACGGGGGCATCGGCACGAAGGGCCCCGGTGAAACGCAGATTGAAACCGACCGTCGGATGACCCGCGCTCGGATCGGTCATTTGAAGGAGAAGCTCAGCCGCATCGCCCAGCAACGCTTCACACAGCGAAAGTCCCGCTCTCTCCACACGCGCGCCGCCCTCGTTGGGTACACCAACGCGGGCAAGTCCACGTTGCTGAACCTGGTCTCCGGCTCTGATGTCTTTGTCGAGAACCGGCTGTTCGCTACGCTTGATCCGACAACGCGAGTCGTTTCCCTGAGCGGCTCGATTCAGATTCTCGTGACGGACACGGTCGGTTTCATCCGAAAGCTTCCCCATCACCTCGTCGCATCCTTCAAGAGCACGCTGGAGGAGATTACGGAGGCCGATCTCTTGCTTCACATCGTCGACGTATCCAATAAGAGGTTTGAGGAACAAATCAGCGTCGCCAACGATACGCTGGCTGAATTGGGGGCCAGCGACAAACCGACGCTGATGGTGTTCAACAAGATTGATCGACTTCCCGATCGGACGATTCTCCATGCTCTGGCCGAACGCTACCACCACCGCGTGTTCATATCCGCATCGCGGGGGATCAACATTCTCGGGTTGAAAGACGAAGTCTTGGCGCTACTCGAGAAGGAGTTCGTCGAAGAGACCTTCCGCATCCCGCAGGAAAATCAAAAGCTGATCTCGCGCCTCCATGCCACGGGAGAGGTCCTGGAGCGGGTGTATGAGGAGAACCAGGTGATTCTGAGAATCAGAATCAAACGGAAAGACCGCGAACGGCTGGGAGCGTTGATTGGAAGCCAGTGATCGGACCGCGAGCGTGTAACTACCGGTTCGTGATCGATGATCACCAACCTGGTCGGGAAGGGAGTTTTGGATTAAGAGGAATCAGTGTTACGAGGATGGGATTCACGACCGCCTCACCGAGCAGGACACCTCCGATTTCTATCGTCACACGCTCGCCGGCAATCTTGTGCCACGGCTCCTCAACAATCTCGGCATCGCTCCCGTGGAGAGTCATCGCGTAGCTCTGCCCGGGAGGAATGGCAACGTAAGGCATGGGTTGAAACCTATCATTAAACTCATACCGGACGTTCGCGGACGTACCCTTGATGGATGCCTGACGCAGGCTCAGCGTATCGCCCCCGTTGTTGCGAAACACGATCTCAATCGTTGATTCGACGCGATCCGTGACTCGATACGTCGCGGTGAATTCCACCTCAAACCCGTGAGCCTCATCCTTGTAGACGTACCGGTCGCAGTTGCATCCATCCGTGGTGATACGATAAGGATAGGTGCTCGTGCATGAAGACAGCACGAGCATCGCTGCAGCACCAACCCACGCAAACTTCATGCGTTACCTTTCGGGAGACTTGATCACCGTCTCGCCGGAAAAGATCTTCTGCAGCTCCTCGGGATCTTTGCGCGATCCGACAATGTCGCCCCAGTGCATCGGGATCACGGTGTGGGGTTTGAAGGCGTTTGCCGCATCGCCTGCTTCCTTTGCGGTCATCGTGTATGTCCCTCCGCAAGGCAGGAGAGCGAAATCCGTTACAACGCTGCGCATCTCCGGCGTGAAGTCCGAGTCACCAGAGTGATAGATCTTCTGTCCCGTGGAGAGCGCAATCACGTATCCCACCCAGTTGTTTCCCTTCGGATGGAACTGCTTGCCGACGTTGTAGGCATGAACGGTCCTGACTTTCAGCTCGCCCAGATTATAGATCTCGCCGGGAGTAACTGCGATCACCGTGCCCTTGAGCTGATACGCGACATCTTTGGGAGCAAAGAACGCCGTCCCATCCTTCTTGATCTTGGCGATATCTTCCACCGAAAAGTGATCATAGTGGGCGTGCGTGATGAAAATGACGTCCGCTTTGGGTACGTTCGCGGGAAGCTTCCACGGATCGATATAGATCTGCGTTGCACCATCTTCAATCCGGAAGGATGCGTGACCCAACCAGTGGATGTGTTGATGGTTCATAGAGCCTCCTTTCTGTGACCGCTGTGCACTGACACAGGCTGTGAGACATATGAAAAGAGTGAAAAAAAACCACGGTGCTCGTCGTGAAGTGTTTATAATGCACTGCCTTTCACTTGCGCTTCTGTGCCTTTGCTTTTAGCCTCACCTTAGCTGCTGCAAATCCTGGTTTGATCGTATCGTAGATGATCGCGATCCGCTTTTTGTAAGGCACAAATGCGCTCTTCATCGCATTGATCGTCAGCTTCTCCAGATCCTCCAACTTCAGGTCGAACACTTCGGACGCCGTGAGGTACTCATCGGTCAGCGTGATGTTGCTCATCAGGCGGTCATCCGTGTTGAGCGTGACGCGGAAGCGATAACGAAAGTAGGTGCCGAACGGATGCTCCTTCAGCGACCTGACGGCCCCCGTGTGGACATTGCTGGTGAGACAGATCTCTAGCGGAATGCGCTTATCGAGCACATATTGAGCGAGCGTCCCCATGCTCAACACCTCGCCATCCTTTATCTTCATATCTTCGATCAGCCGCGTAGCATGACCGATCCGATGGGCACCACACCATTGAATCGCCTGCCAGATGGATTCTTTGCCGAACGCTTCTCCGGCGTGGATGGTGATGTTGAAGTTCTCGCGCTGAATGTAATGAAATGCCTCAACATGTTTCTTCGGAGGGTATCCCCCTTCCTCTCCCGCCAGATCGAATCCCACGACGCCGTGATCGCGAAAATCAACCGCGAGCTCCGCAATTTCTTCCGAGAGATCTGGTTTCATATTCCGCATCGCGCAGAGGATGACTCCATACTCAACACCGAAATCCTTCTTGCCGCGTTCGAGCCCGCGCAGTACTGAGCGCACGACCGTCTCAGAATGGAGCCCCTTGTGCGCATGAAAAATTGGAGCAAACCTCGTCTCGACGTATACAACACCATCAGCTTTCATATCCTCCATCATCTCGTACGCGACGCGCTCCAGCGCCTCTTCGCTTTGCGTGACCCCGCAGGTGTGCTCAAATCCCTCAAGGAACAGCGGAAGACTCCCCCGCGTGGCGCCGCGATGAAACCAGTTGGCCAGCTCTTCTGGGTCATCCGTCGGCAGCTTCCGGTAGCGCGCTTCCTTTGCGAGATCAATCACCGTCTGCGGTCGCATACCTCCGTCGAGGTGGTCATGAAGGAGTACTTTCGGAACTCTACGCAACAACTCTCGACTGAATTTCATCGGTTTCCTTTCCGCTTATGGCTCGCCGAGCTGTCTAATCTTCCGTTCAACATGCTGTAGCAATCCATGGCCGACAACCATCGCCAACGCGTTCTGAATCTCGTCGTGAACCCTCCGATTATTCCCGAGATTCTTGCCACAGGAATGTGCACCCGACGTCTCTCGGTTCATTTTTGAGCAATTTAGCTCAGCCTTTCTTGAAATTCAACTATCGCTTTCCTGTGTGATATAGAAGATTGACTTTTCATGCGAATCTCATTATTATGCGCTCGAATTTTGTGAGCGTGCTCAGAGCAAAGAGCGATTCAAGCTTTAAGCTCCATGCTTCTGGTCCAACCGTTTGATAACGTACTCCGTTCACCATCACCCTTGAAGTGAGGCACCGAGCTATGGTGCCTTCCACATCGGCAATCGATCTCTATGAAGGACCAAAAAATCCAGGTGCTCGTCGCTGACGATGAAGACGGTCTGAGGTCAACCATCGTTGCGTGGCTCGGCGACGAGGGGTTTGTCGTCGAGCAGGCCTCGAATGGGCTCGATGCCATCAAGCTGGTCCAGTCGAAGGATTTTGATATTGCGTTGCTCGACATTAAGATGCCGGGCGCGAATGGCCTGGAGGTTCTTCGCTACATCAAGAAGAATTCTGTCGCGACAGAGGTAGTGATGATGACCGGCATGAGCGACGTGAGTATGGCCGTGGAGGCAATGAAGCTTGGCGCCAAGGAATACCTCACCAAGCCCGTGGACATGGACCAATTGGTTCCGCAGCTGCAGACGCTCATCCGTACGCGTGACGCCGAAGAGCGCATCCGTCAGCTTCAGGCAGAGCACACCGCCCGGCTGCTTTACGACTTGCATAATCCAATCTCAGGTCTCCGGCAGAGCATCGGGTACTTGGTGAAGGGCATGGCCGGGACGGTCAGCGACCATCAGAAGGAGTTGTTGGGCTATATGGCCAATTCCATCGACAAGGTGATCGGACTCTTGAACAACATGCTGGATCTGACGAAGCTTGAAGCCGGTCGGGTGCGCCTCAACAAGGGAATCAGCAATCTCGCAGATCTGGTACAGGAGGTTGCCCACGAGTTCCGCGTGCCCCTTCAGGCGAATAAGATCTCGCTCGATGTCCATACCGATCCCAACCTTCCGGCCATCGAGTTCGATC
>CAZTKU010000082.1:0-12079 GCA_964614245.1 uncultured Ignavibacteriaceae bacterium | reverse complement strand
GACGTGATGGAGATCTGTGCTGAGGCCAAAGCCCGGTAAAGTGTTTGGGACCAGTCCGAAGTCTGCTCTGCCCTCATTCAGGGATGTCTCCTCGGTGGCCGGTGCAGCTGTCGATCTTTCTCTTCAAAGAACAGAAGTAAACTCGTTGCTATCGCAACGAGACGGGTGAAAAGTTTTCTCTTGTTGAGCGTTTCTCCGCGAAACCCCGGCGCATTCTGACGGGGACTCCGACCTTTTATAAAGTGTTAGGCGTTCGTGCACGGCGGCATGCAATGGTCAAGGACCAGTGAAGACCAGCGATCGAGAAGCAAGGATCGAAGGACATTCACTGTGACCGTTCCAAGAGGGCTGATCTGTAGCCATGCCCACTTGAATCTGTGCAAGACACTACGAAAGCGGCATTTCGATTCTTAGCGAGCGCAACAGCATGCTCCGATGGAATACGATCAGCAGAAATCAAAGAAAGCGTCCTCATTTTGCCTGGTTCTATGGCGAGGTACTTCTGCTCGAAGAATGACTTGCCTGCCTCATCTTCATAAGATTGAATTCGAAATCTTGCTGCGGATTGGTCAAGGTAGAGTTCGAGATACGCCTCGACTATGGCAATGGGTTTCTGGCCGGAGTTCTGAAACACAAACGGGAACTCGATTGTCAGCACTGTCGGAGCAGTTGAAACGCGGAAGCGTGGTTTGTGCGCTGACAACTCCAGTGCATAATCAGGTACGATTTGAGCACGGTCTAGGTACATAGCATCTAGGTCGCCGCGACTTGCCGAACATGTGCCAGTGAGCTTTCGTATAGGGATGTAATTCTGGAATTCTTGACCCGAAGGCGATACATAGTGCCGGATTACGTGCGGCTTTGAGCGTGAGCTCGGAATCTCAATCACGGAGATGATTGGCGTCTTATCTGGCATTGGATAGGGCACTTCGTGCAGAGTGAACTCGACAGGCCAATCAACATGTCTGATAACGAGACCTCTGAGGTCAGGCTTGTCTCTAAGCCCGCACTGAGAGAACCCAGAGCTTTTGACGTCGCCCGTCCTGTCGACACCGATAATGATCAAAGACGTTGCGCCAGGAGCGTTGGCCAAGGCAACGAGATCCTTCAAGAATTCATTCTGTGCGCGGGGATTAACATGTTCACCGTCGCGCAACTTGTACCACTGGCTCTTGAGCTCGATGCGATCATCTTCAGGATCGTGGGAATCTTTAAGTCGAGCAATAATAGATTCAATTGTCTTAATGAGTTCGTCGGTTGTCATGTCGAATAGTGTTTAAGGTTCGAGAAGTAATTCCAAAATGATCAGGCACATTGGGCCGCCGTGCATGACGCCTAACGTTTCCGGCAACAACGCAGCGGTTTTGCGAACTCAAAACGATGCGGCGGAGGCCGCTACAAAGAACTCATTCTTTCGCGGCCGAAGCCGCACACCAACAGTGAACAAAACCGTTGAGCGACATCCATAATCCTTATCAAATGCTGGAGCGTCGTTGTTGCCGCTGTTATGCGTTCGTTGTTTTGCGTGATGATCCGCGTATGGTTGTAGATTTGATTACTCGCGTGGCGGGCAGGCTGAATTTCCTGCTTGCACATATGGCGTTAAATTGGTATCATATACCGTGATTCTGAACTTCGCGGACAAGACGACTGAGGATATCTTCAACGGGATCGATTCCAAGGCGGCACGACGCATCCCGCAGTCAGTCTGGAAAGTCGCGACGCGAAAGCTTGATAGGCTCAATGCTGCTTATGAGCTCCGAGATATTCGCGTACCTCCGGCAAACAGACTGGAGGCTTTGAAAGGGAAATGGTCTGGATATCACTCAATTCGGATCAATGACCAGTATCGTATCGTGTTCAAATGGATTGACGGCAATGTCAAGAACGTATTGATCACTGATTATCACTAAAGGAGAAAGACCATGGTTCCGAAGCATCGAAAGCCAACGCATCCGGGAGAGGTCCTTCTTGAAGAATTCCTGAAGCCTCTTGAGATGAGTCAGGTGGAGCTCGCCAGGAAGATGGGCGTTCCGATTCAGCGAATTAACACCCTTATCAACGGAAAGCGTGACATGACCGCAGAGACTGCCATTCTGCTTTCTCGCGTCTTGAACACGTCATCTGAGTTTTGGATGAACCTGCAAGTCGCTTGTGATCTTTTTGACGCGCAGCGCACAATGGAGCACGCCGCATAACCTGCCCGCCACGTCCGTCCGAGTTGTCCTTTCAGCTGAAGCTCGTTAAGTTGTACTCCTGCAGCAAAACAATGACGCATAACGTCTACGGTAACAAAGACGTGCCGCCGAATTAGAACGAGGTGAGATGAAGGCGGCATGTAGCGAACACTATTAATCGAGTACTTACAAGCATTCCCTCAAGTCTTTGCGAATGTGTGAGCGACTTTGTTACCGTTGTTATGCGAAGATTGCCACGAAATGCCTCCATTCTAATAGCGTTTCACGATGTCATCGATGGAGGCCTTTTCAATCAGGAGTTGTGAAGATTCTATTCCGTAGATCCACTCTTGAAAGAAACTACGAAGATCCCGGCGCGCGACGCGCTCGCAGAGCTTCTGTAACTCTTGAAAGTTGATGACGCGACCTTTGAACTCCGTCAGCATGGTACGAATGATCGACGCAAAGGTGTTTTCGCCAACGAGGTGATAGAGGACATACAGGGACCAGGCGCCCTTCGTGTAAGAATGCCTGCCGAGTTCTTTCGCTCCGTAGCCGGCAATCGGCGTCTCAAAAACTTGTCGGTCATACTCTGCCCACCGCACAAAGAGATCTCGACTCTTTTCCATGTCTTCTTCAAAAGCTCTCGCTCCGTGGAATGCGCGGATGGCCAGAGCTTCACAAAACGACGCAAAGGCCTCGTCGAAGTACCGGCACCGCTGCACATCTGCCGACGGCGTGGCGTTCCATGAGTGTCCGATCTCGTGATAGACCTCGGAAATTCTAGCAGTGTCTTTGAACGCTGCCGCGGTTTGCAGGAAGTAGTAGTCGCTGGCTTGCGAACCCCATCCGTCCGGGATTTCAATAATGGAATATCCCTTGAAGCTTTCCGGCTGGCCGAACAACTCGCCATAGAGCTTGATGACGGCTCTCGACGCGATCATGACTACCCGCGCTCCGATGCTGTCATCAGGCAGGTGATACACGACGAGCTGATCGGTCGCGTTACTCAGAACTGTGAACTTTGCCACGGCAACGTCGATCCGCCACGTAGGTATCTTGCTTCGGAATACGAACGTTGAATTCTTTGAGCCGACCTGTGAATCGACCAACTCTCCCCCGCAGGCGACGCGATATTCCGTCGGAACGGTTGCGGTTACTTCGTACGTGAATTTCGTGTCGTTGGCCGCCAGGGAACTGGCGAACGTCGGCTTGGCAAGGATCGGATAGGCAAACGCATCGGGACGCAGTAGAGAGTAGTTCTCATCGATCCGGTCCCTCACGTATGCCATCACTTCCGGATATCCGAAGATGAATCCATCGTATTCCAAGACAACCGTCACCGTGTCGTCAGGTCGAAGAGGAGAACGAAGGTTAACGATAACTTCTCTGGCCTGAAGCGAAGGTCCATCACGCAGTTGACCGATATCCTGCTTGAAGGGGACCGGTGTGCCGGTGCGATCGCTTACATGGTTAACCGTAAGCAATCGGTACAATAGAAAGGGGAGTTGCGTGTGTGACTGATCGGTGATATTTCTTATTGAAAGTGTTGCCAAGATGGAGACCCGCTGCTCTTTGAGGTGAAATTGCACCTTGAGCTTGTAGTGCGTGACCGCCGGAAGGTCTAAAGCTGTCGCCGAAGTCGTTTCACAAAGAGACAGAAGGACAGCGATAAGGAACAGTCTTCTCATATGTCGGGATCCTTTCGTGGCAATTTTCGCATAACGGTCGGCGTAACCACGCCGTGCGCAACAAATGGAGTGTCAACGGAATGGTTGCGCATGGAGCGAATACATTAACTATCAAAGTCAGCTTTACGGTCGCCTTATCAAATGAATGAGCGTCGTGGTTACGCCTGTTATGCGCAGGCACAGAACTTTGATTTCTGCGTTTTGCGGCATTTCCAAAGAGTCTAAGGAGAATGAGGCACCAACGAACGGCTCGGAACGGCCCAGAGCGTGGATTAGTTTGATTTGCCGCCTCGAATGGTTTCCAGCTGCCACAACTTCACCATTTTATCCTCGCTGCCACTGGCCAGCCACCTTCCATCCGAGCTGAATGCCACGGACCACACATCGTCTGAATGCTCCGACAGTACCTGCTGTAGTGCTCCATCACTTACTCGCCATAGCCGGACAGTGCTACCCTTGGCACTGAACCGAGGGCCGACGATCTGTTTCCACAATGTGCCGAGTGCGCTCTGACCGCGGCCTCCGCTCGCCAGCCATTGACCATCGGGGCTGAAGGCAACAGTGTACACATGGTCTGTCCCACCGTTCAGCGTGTCTACGAGCTTGCCGTCCTGGACGCGCCAAAGCCTGATAGACGAATCGTCGCCGCCGCTAGCCAACAGCTCGCCATTCGGACTGAAGGCAACGTGGACCACGGCTTGCGTATGCCCGGAAAGCGATCGTACGAGAGTCCCGGTCTCGACGCGCCAGAGCTTCACCGTCTTATCAAAACTTCCGCTGGCCAACCACTGCCCATCAGGGCTGAAGTCCACAGACCAGACGTTCAAGTTATGTCCCGAACAGGTCCGCAGCAGGACACCATCACTCAGCCGCCAGAGCTTCACGGTCTTGTCCTCGCCGCTGCTGGCTATGCTCTGCCCATCCGGACTGACGGCGACGGACCACACTGTGCCTTCATGTCCAGTGAGCGTTCGAAGCAACGTGCCATTGTTGGTGAGCCACAGCCTGACGGCATGGTCGTAGCTCCCGCTGGCGAGCAGTTGCCCATCCGGGCTGAAGGAGATCGAGGTGACTCCTTCCGGATGGCTAAGGGTTCGTATGAGTTGCCCATCGGATACACTCCAGAGCTTGACCATGCCATCGACACTACTGCTGGCAAGCACCTGCGCATCCGGACTGAACGTGACCTGTCTCGCTTCCGCGGAATGACCCGTGAGCGTGTTGTGCAAATGAGCCCTCAGCGCCGGGCCCGAGGCAAAGTCCGGGACCGGCTGAGAATCATTACAGGCAGACACGGCCATCGCCGAAAGATATGTAGCGGTGGCGAGTACCTGGTGAACAACTCGGGAAGTTGCGAAGCCCACCTGTCGGATCCTCCAAAGAAGGACGGACCGTCGAAGATACTCATTTCCTTTCACCATTTTCCCATAATAAGATTGCAGGGACATCTTCGAGATCTCCTTACAATATGTGGACAGCGCCGCAAAACGCCTTCTAAATGACTGCGCTTGCGCATGTTATGCGCCTGTGCCCGTTCTCGAACTACCAACCAAATGTCTGCAAGCCAAGCCCACGGGCGGCCACCTCCCAAAAATGGTTGTTGACTTGCTCTGACCTGCGATGGTTGTTGGGCTGGCAGTAAGGCGCACACAACCTTTACCTCTTCATTCTTTCATTGTTCACCGATATCACCTTAGACCAGAACCCGTCGCCCGTGTGTGAGCTGAACCGCCCTGCGGTCAACCTGCTTGCCGGGCATGGCGCATAACGTTCGGGGCACTACGCCGTTGTTTTTGCCGCTATCAAATGGTCAATTTTCTCGCGGCAAAAACAATGGAGCGACCACAACTAATTTTCTACATAGCTTCAACTGAGCTATATCAACAAAGGGAGCGTCGTAGTGCCCTTTGTTAGGCGCCGCGCAGCCCACTGTGGACACGCGAGTTGTTAGAGATGGACATCAATGTCTAGATCTCGCCTTGGCCGACTTCGCTTCGACAAATGCGGAACCATTCCAAGTGTATACGAAAATGCCGTTGAGCTCGCCGCTGAAATCATTAGCCTTGATTACCTTTGCGGCTCCTTGGGTGGGCTGAGTAAACTTAAAAGTGCCCGTAGCGCCAACGATCGTTGATTGTCCTTCTTCGTCTACGGCGTTGAGCAGCCTTCCGCCCAAGGAATCTGGGGAAAGGATCCAGAGAGCTTCGCCGTAACCGCGCATGTCAATTGGAGTGCTGAATAGAATGTCTGTCGTGCCATCGTTGTTGAAATCTCCAAAGCCAGGCAAGGGCGCGAAACCAGCATTACGTATGAGAGGTTTTGAACGCCAGATCAGTCTGTTTTCGCGAACGATCGCAACGGAGGCGGAGTCATGCACAGTATAGCCACTCTCATCGCAGCTGTAGACCGCTACAATATAGGAATGTTCCAATTGATGGCGCGGGTCTTCAAAGAAGTAGCCCATCATTTGGTAGACTCTGTACGAGGCGTTTGCTATTCTGTCATCGACATCTAAGATGCTACCGGAATGATAGCTATGACCCAATGAAGCCTCGATGAGGCTGTCAATGTGCTGTGCAAGCCACCGACTCGTATCAGAGACTGCAAGATTTTGGCTGGCATGCCACGGATCATACTCCGAAATCTCCGAGCTATGGAATCTCCACGCGCCATTGATTTTGTGAAGCTTGGCATTGATTTCAAGTGGTGTGGTTACTTGCCCTCCGCTGAGATCAATAGCTGTCTCGGTACATATGGCGAAGAGAGTTGCTTCATTCTCGGCACGAGATTCAACATGGACGCTGTCCCAGCCGAGAGCAGAAGAACGGAAACTTTGGTCTACGCGTCGCAATCTGGCGATGAGTGAGTCGTATGATATAGTTGATCCTTGGAACACCCATCTGCACTGTTTTGAGCTGTCCAAGAATGGTATCCATCCAGCCAATCCGTTCGTCCGGACAGAGTCGGAAAGTGCTCCAAGCATGACTTTGATATCATTGCTGGCAGCCAGGCGATCTGCTTGTGACTGGTTCTTGCTACGTGTGCAGCAGCAGATGAGCATTGCCAGGGACAGCAGAAGGAACACGATGGATTTCATTTGCGCTCTCCGAAAGAGGATGCGAGTTGCCTCAATCTGAGTGGGCTGCGTGTTGCCGTTTGTTAGGCGCAGTGCCGCCGTGATCGCCCTAGCTTCAACTTGTCGGCGGAGATGACCGGGGAGCGTGCCGCCCCACTTTTTGGTCCATTTGAACATGACAATGAGAAGAAATGCTGTTCACAAGATCCTTGACGATTGTCATCTGGTCTCCGGAGAAGCCTGCTTCAGGCGAATTCACCTCTGGCTTCACGAGATAGAAATGCTTTGCTGTCGATGCTCCGAGCGGATAGCGGCCAATCCAGGTTGAATGCCGAGTCAGAAAATGTAGCATTTTCTTTCCAAGATCAGTGAGGGTGACGTGACAATCGTCCGCGAGTTGAAGGAGATTGTGCGTGGTGAGACGCTTGGGGAGCTTGCCAGATTGAAGGACCGAATCATAAACTGACTTACGATCCTGCTCGACTATTTGTCCCTTGAGCAGATTCTCGATTGAAAATGCGCAAAGCATCATGTAGACGCTCTGATGTTGGATGACTTCCCATGGAAAGCCCTCAAGGGACTTTCTTTTTTCGAGCAGCACGTCAATCTCATCCCAGATCGAGAAGATCTTAGGCTCAAGTAATTTGGCAGTCGAGAAGAGACTGCGGGCTGAATCGTACCATCTAAGATGATCAGACGCGCGCGTCGCGTATTCCTTCAACAATTCGTCGGTTATTGGTGAGCCATTGTTCATAGACGGGGCGGCACGCTATGGTCGATAAGGCGGCATTGCGCCTAACGTCTAGGCAAAACGCCGTTGTGGACCGCCACTATCGGAATGACCGGTAAGCTGTGGCGGGACACAATGGAGCGAACTCTTTAATCGTTTGTCGAAACCCCGAACTTCCTTCGCCTATGCAGAGAGTGAGCGTCGTTTTGCCGTTTGTTAGGCGCCGCGCAGTCGTTCAAGTTGCAGCCCGACCATCGTCCTTGAGACCAAGGACTAGCGGCTGGAAGAACCGGTCTCTGAGAGCGACTGTTTTGGGAAAACCGGCCTCCTTGAGGATGGTTTCTAGCTTCGAGATCGTCACACAGTAATATCGGCCACCTTTGATAACATGCGTGGTTGCAGTTTCCCCTCCATGATCTTCAACTGCGTAAGTTGTCAAATCATAGAATGCGCCGTCGGCTTGCCATACGTCGAAAAGAATTACTCGACGGTCACCCATCACATGTACAGTGCGCGGGTGGATCTGCATACCGATGGGTCCCATTGTTGCATAATCGCGCACAGAAATAATACAACCTCCGCTGGATGTAGTGCAACGGTGAAAGTGATGAAAAGCCTCGAGGATTTCATTGTCACTCAACAGATGAGGTATTGCATTGTCACAAGCAATGACAAGATCATACTGATGGGCATGAACTTCCGGCATCTGCCGAAGGTCCGAAATGGTGAATTCAATTTGTAGACCGCGCTTGTGAGCCTCAGTACGAGCGATCAAAACAGCCGCTTGCGAGACATCAGACGCCGTGAGCGAGTATCCGAGTTCAGCCAGGCCGATGGACTGTGTTCCGATACCGCAAGCCGCGTCCAGAATGCGGGAAATGTGGGCACCAAAATACTCTTGGATCACACCGTGCAAAGCAGCAGCCTGCTGGCGAACGCTGGATTCCCAATCTTGGTAGATCAGTTTGTAGAATGGAGCAAGCTTGTCATAATAGGATTCGATCATGTCTGATCACCGTGACATAGTCAATATCGTGAATACAGAAACAACAGCCCGACTGCGTGGCGCCTAACGTTTAGGCAAACCGCCGTGCCCCGCCGAACTATCAATAACTCATTTTTCTTGTGAGGCGGGGCATGGAGCGAACTCTTTACGTTGCGCCAATCTTCCGTGTTAGCTTCAGCCTATACAAATGATCGTGAGCGTCGGTTTGCCGTTTGTTAGGCGCAGGCAAAGTTCTATATGAACCGCGTTTTGCGGCACAAGAACCAAGGGATCATAGTCGCTTTGATGGGGGAACGGCCGCAATAGAACGCAAGTAACATCCCAGATGAGTTTTGTGCAGCATACTTCCTTCAAGATCCCTTTCTTCAGGATGAATTCACCGACCCGTCGATGCCGACCCTGGCCTACTTTCGCTTAAGAAAGCCCAGCGATCGAAGGAACTCGTCCGTGCGCTCTTCCTCTATGGGCCAGTCGGCAGCCTCGCGAAAGTGACCGCCCTCGAAGGAGACCAATTCGCAGCGGTTCCCAGCGGCTCGCATGTCGGTGCAGAACTTCTCAGTTCTCGCGAAATCCGCTATCGGATCCTTCATGCCGCCAAAAACGATCGCAGGAGGAAGACCGCTTCGGACATGCAGGGCCGGCGAAAGTGCACGGGCGTCACCACGGCCGGCAAGGCACTCAATGAACCAGGAGTCCGCCGCCGGGTTCAACTGGGCGGAACTCAACACCAACACGTTCGGCACTGAGCTGACAGAGGTGTCCTCTGCCGGTTCGTCATATCCCGGAACCACAGCGGTGGCGGCAGCCAGGTGGCCACCCGCGCTGAAGCCCGCGACAATAATGCGATCGGGATCAATACCTAGCTCGGCGGCGTGCAGGCGAGTCCACCGCACCGCAAACTTGGCATCCTCCACACACTCTATCGGTGTCGTGCCATGGCGCCAGCGCAACCGGTACTCGAACGAGATGCCCACGATGCCCTTTGCGGCGAACCGTCGACAATTGTCGTATCCCATCTCCGGCATTCCCGCCGCCCACCCGGCCCCGTGGAAGAAGAGATAGGCCGGATTCTTTGCGTCCGGCTTGGCGCCAGCGGCAGGGAAGATATGAGCGTCGAGGCTGACCGACCCCACGGTCTTGTAAGGCCGGATCACCGGCGCATTTCTCTTGGCAAGGCACTCGCGGTACTGCTTGTCGACGTCCGCCCGCAGGGCAGGATCTGTACACTCCCGATCGAATCGGGACATCACAGATTCGATCCCTTTGCAGCCGAACGGCCCGTCGCCTCCCCACAGGGCAAACTGGTTCACGAGGATTGCGTGCAACTCGACGTTTCTGACCACTGGATCCTTGTAGGTTGCGATTGCGACAGCGAAGCGGGCTTCCGTCGCTTGATTGCTGGAGGTCTTCAGCGCAGGATCCGAAGCAGGCAGCTCGGCGGCTTTGGCCTTGGTATAGTTGTTTAGAAAACCCGAATAGGTATCGATGGGGAGGAGCGTCGGGTCGTTGAAATCAAGCTGTGATGCGTATTCCTCCCAATCACCGGAAAGTCCAAGGCGCTCCACGCGCAAAAGCGCACTGAAATACTTAATCCGCTCTCTCTCGAACCGAAGGAAGTTGGGGTGCAGCGGAACGCGGTTGGAGGATTGCGCAAGCTGGCTTCTGAGTTCCTCCTCGTATCGATAGAGTGAAACCAGGAACTCTTCTTTGTTTGTAAAGCGATAGAGCTTGTCGTAGTCGATCCGCCTGTAAATGAACAGTAACTTCGTGGACGCATCGTTTTCTGCCACCGTGTTCCCGGAGAAGCTTGCAGTGCCAAGGATGTCGGATGCATCACAATTCAGCGTCAGCGGCTGCCCTGGTAACAGGAAAAGGCGGAGCGTCTCGCGCTTCCGGAAGTCGAATTCAAGTTCCGCGTACGCCGGTTCCTGTAACTCGACGGAGAAGGAAAAGCTTCCGTCATCGCCTGCCACCGCGGCCTGTCGACCTTTGTTCAGAACCAATGTTACGCCTCTCGACGGGGCGTGTGTGATGGTCCCGCGCAAGACGGTCACCTCGGGGAGTTTGGGGTTCTCGCTGGTCGACGCCGCGGTTCCGATGAGCGCCACACACGAGATGAACAACACCGCAACTCCAACTGGCCAACTGAAACGGCTGCCGATACCAGTATGCGTTAGCTGTCGTTTTGCGCGGTGCCGCTTGTCACCGCGAGAATTGCAGAACATATGTTTCTCTCTCGTTTCATGCCCCGCCGTGGTGTCTCCCGTCTGGTGTTGATCGTGTTCCATTGTCCCTACTCCATGTTGTGTTGTGTATTAGTTAATGCAGTCGGTCGCCGGTTCAGGTCCGTTTCTGCATCCGTTGTTCGCCTATGACTCGGATTCCCGCGCTGGTACGGACTTGAGTCAGGCGAAGCGCTGTCTATTTTGGTCTCCAGATAATACCACTTTGGTTTTGTTTGCTTAGGTGTGCCGCAAAACGCATTTACGAAATGAATCTTTGCTTGCGCCTAACGTTTAGGCAACACGCCGTTGCGAGCCGCCGCTTACAACTGACTCATTCCCTGCGGCGGCGAGCAATGGAGCGAGCCCGCCCGACCGAACGATGTTTGATCTGAGGCTCGGTCGTTCGGGCGGGCACTTTTCATTTAGCCAAACGTGAACTTCCCCCGCCTATCCAGTGTGCGAGCGCCGTGTTGCCGTTTGTTAGGCGCAGGCAAAGTTCTATAGTTGAGCGTTTTGCAGCACAGGCAACAACACATAGATACACATATCAGCCTTTACTGTATCGAATTCCGTTTACCCCATATTGAGAGCACGAGGCCAATAATTGTTAGAAGTAGCAGAACTAGGTTTACTGTGGGGCCTATGGGGTTCCCAACGCGGAAAAGTGGATAGAAATGGAGAAGGAGCTCTTTACCAAGCTGATCTAATGCTAGCAGCGTAAACATCAAAGCGATCGCACTTCTATATCGCACGAATGCTAGTACGCATAGGAGAGAAAGTACCAAACGAGAAAGTCCAGAGACAACGAACACGGCCACTATCGATTGGGAAGCTTCGATTGGAAAGGTTTCAAGGGGGATTCCATCTGCATCTCTTACGATTGAATGACCATCGACCATGAGAGAAAGTCCTTGCAAACCTCTCATGATGACAACTACCCAGAAGAACCAGAGCGCGAGCTTGTGGCCGCGATAATCATTATCGATACACCTTGGGAGAAGACGATTGTCCATAGGAGTTCCTTTCACAACTTTGAGTGGAGGCTAGTCTCGCAGCAAGCCATTGGTTATATGGTTCCAGAACCGCATCCCCGAGTAATTAGGTGCTGCAAAACGCATCATAAAAAAACTTTGCTTGTGCCTAACGTTTGGCCAAAGCACGCAGCCCCGCTTGC
>CAZTKU010000081.1:1246-12116 GCA_964614245.1 uncultured Ignavibacteriaceae bacterium | reverse complement strand
CTCATCTATCAAAATCAGTCCGGCGCTCTGAACGAGTCCTTCGCTGACGTCGTCGGGGTCATGATCGACCGGGCGAATTACCTTATGGGCGAAGATATCATGAAAGCAAGCACGGGGAAGAGTGCGCTTCGAGACCTCTCGAACCCAAAGAATACGCAGATCCTCTCGCCACAACCATCCACCATGACCGAATATCAAAACCTGAGCGCCGATCAGGACAACGGAGGCGTGCACATCAACAGCGGAGTGCCCAACAAGGCTGCATACAATGTTATCTTCTCGATTGGACGCGAGAAGGCCGAGCGCATCTACTATCGTGCCCTGAGCAATTACCTCACGAGAAACAGCCAGTTCGGTGACTGCCGGAAAGCCGTCGAGCAAGCTGCAAACGACCTCAAAGGTCAGTCGGGCATAACGGATGCTGATGTTGCTGCGGTGGGCCAGGCATTCGATGCCGTCGGCATCACCGCAACAACAGGAACAGGTGGGGGCGGGAACGATGTGCCGCCGGTGTCCGGAGGCAAGTCATGGATAGCGTTCATGCTCGAGAACGGTCAGATTGGCCTCTTTGACGTGGCATCCGGATCGGCAGTTACGCTCAGCGATCCGAATGCGTTTGCCCGTGCATCGATCCAAACTGGCGACCGAGCACAGCTCTCAACCGGACTGGGCGGCGAGCGAATCTGGTTCATCAATCAAAATGGACAACTAGCATTTGTCGACCTGACCAACGGCCAGGTGAGTGTTCTGTCTCAACTCATGATCCAACAGGCCGGCGACCTCTGGAACGCTTCAATATCTCCGGATGAACAGTATGTGAGCATCTCCTCGGCCTATGCGAATGACCCGAACCTCTATATTTACGATGGGCAGCAGTTAGGCAGGATTGAGTTGAAGCCTGAGAGCACACAGGAAGGAATCAAGGTTCAGACAATTCAGTATCCGGATGTCGTGTCGTGGTCGCCGAACGAGCAGAAACTCAAGATAGCTTTCGATGCGTACAATGAAGTGGATGTTGGGACGAGCGGGAAAGTCGGCTACTGGAGCATGTATGAGATCGATTTTGCGACCTCAAAAATTTACAATCTGATCAGCTCGCAACCGACCAACGTCAGCGTCGGCAATGTAACGTACAGCAACACCAACCCGGACGTGATCGCATTCAATTATGTTGATACGACAGGGAAGTTCGATGTCTACGTCGGCAACTTTGACACAGGTCAGCTCAGGGCACTGAACATCCCATCATTTACCTTCGGTGGCACTTCAATCGTTGACGGAGAACGGCCAACGTTCTCGCCGGATGACAAATTCGTCTGCTTCTCCAGCGCGCAAAAGAAAGCGCTTTTCTTCTATGATACGCAGTCCAGTCAATTGGCTGCTTCAGCTTTTACTGTGGCTTTGTACAATCCTCGATGGTTCGTCCAAGGTGGAACCGTTCCGACCAGCGCGGAAACCGAGCAGTTCCCGACTGCGTTTCATTTGTATGACAACTATCCGAACCCGTTCAACCCGTCCACTAAGATTGAGTACGAGGTGCCGACAAGAGCATACGTGCGGCTTTTGGTCTATGATATCCTGGGACAGCTCGTCCGGACGCTCGTGAGCTCTGAGCAACCATCCGGCCGTTTTGCCACACGGTGGGACGGAACGGATGAAAGCGGGAACCGGTTGGCCTCGGGCATTTATATCTACAGGATGGATGCCGTTAACGCTTCGGGACGATCCACAGTGTTGTCCAGGAAGATGCTGCTCCTCAGATAGGTTCCTCGCTCGCGAGATCGCAACGCCAGACGGTAAGAATCACGTTTTCCGTCTGGCGATGTTGTTTTTAAGGGCTGATTTCACTAAGTTTTCCTGCAGCAGAGCAGACAACTCTCCTCCGTATGATCAAGCACCTTGGTGTCGTGGGCGCAGGGACTATGGGCACGGCAATTGCCCAGGTCGCCGCGCTCTCGAAAATCGATGTCGCCCTTTATGACGTCAATGGCACGCTCCTTCGGCAGGCGCTGGAACGCATCAAGGGAGAATTCAAAAGAGGCGTGGAGAGCGGCAAACTTTCACAAGAAACAACCACCGAAGCCTTCACTCGAATCCATCCCCGCACGCGTCTCTCGGACCTGAATTCCTGTGAAGCCACGATCGAAGCCGTCATTGAAGATCTTCGCGTGAAGAGAGATCTCTTCAAACACCTGGAGGCGGACAACAAACCGATGACTGTCCTCGCTTCGACGACCTCCACCCTCTCGATAACCGCCATTGCTTCAGCGACCCGACACCCCGAGCGTGTGGTCGGCGCGCACTTTCTCAGTCCGGCAATCGACTCGAAACTCGTAGAGGTCGTTCGGGGTCAACAGACATCAGATGAAGCCGTCCAACTCATCATCGAGCTCGTTCAACAATTGGGCAAGACATCAATCGTCGTCAAGGATGCGGCGGGATACATCGTCAATAGGGTATCCCAGGCGTTCTTCGGCGAGGCGCTAAAGCTACTGGGAGAAAACGTCGCGGGCGTCGAGGAGATTGACCGGATCGTCAGGCTCGAGGGTGGATTCGCGACAGGCCCGTTTGAGATGATGGATCAGCATGGGCTGGACAGCTGCCTGTCAACAACTCAGTCGATCTTCGATCAGTCGTTCGGCGACCCTCGATACAGACCTCATCCTCTTCTCAAGCGGATGGTCGAATCAGGAATGCTCGGCAAGAAGTCGGGACAAGGTTTTCAAGCATATGGTGAAAACAAAGAACTCTCGTTCGACCGTACGGTAGTTGCCGGTCCGAGATCACTCGAAGAATAAGATGGGAAGCACGAAAAGGACGAAAAAGCAGCTGACTGTTCCCAAGAAACTCCGAAGGGCGAGGGTTTACATCGTAGGCGAGTCCCCAATGGTCGAGGAGTACGCGGAGCTCTGTGGCGCTCATGGCTTTGAAGTCTTTGTGGAATGGAACGAGCAACCACAGGTAATTCCCACGTTCACGGCTCAGACGATCAAACTTGCTCGGACAATCCCATCAGAGATTTCGTTGGCTCTTGAACTCACGAACACTGATCTCGATCGAAAACGGAAGAACATACAGAATCTCGACAGGGCTCTTCCTCACACATCGGCAATCGTGAGTTCATCTGTCATCGTCACGGCAACCGAGCAGGCGTCGTGGATAAACCACCCGAACAGACTAATCGGGATGAGCGCGCTCCCCACGCTGATCCAGAATCCGCTCGTTGAAGTCGCACCGACGGTGTTTTCGCCGAAGGAGACGGTCGAGGTCGTCCAGCTGTTCTTTCGGTCCGTGGGAAAGGAGCTCACCCTCGTGCAGGACCGAGTGGGGATGGTCTTTCCCAGGATCTTGTGCCAGGTGATCAACGAGGCATCGTTTGCCTTGCAGGAACAGATCACGACGCCGCAAGATCTCGATACAGCTCTGAAGCTTGGAGCAGGCTATCCTCAGGGTCCTGTCGAGTGGGCAGACAGAATTGGAATGAAGCAGGTCTACGCGGTCCTTACCGCGCTCCAACAAGACCTGCAGGAAGACCGGTATCGCATATCTCCGCTCCTCACCCAACTGGCTCGAGGCGGAGCCTGGTGGAAACACACGCAAAGAAATCTCCAAGAAAGGCAAGAACGATGAGACCTACACACGCAATCGCTCGGCTGTTGCTCCTGATCCTCCTCACAGCGTTGTGCGCTGAAGCAGCTTCGGCACAAGTTGCGGGAAGCATCAAGACCTTTGAGGGGGTGTTGCAGTATAAGGTGCAAACCTTTGACCGCGTACAGCTCTTCAACTACTTCGTTAAGAATGAGAGAATTCGCGTCGAAGCAGCAGATCCCGAGGATATGTCTCCAATCATCATCGCCGACTACAGCTTCAAGAAGATCTATTACGTACTCCCGCACCGTGAGCAGTATGTTGAGCTCGGAGTCCCACAGGAGCCTGCTGCCGAGCAACAGCAGGCAAGAGATCAGGCCGGCGTTGAGAAAACAGGGGAAACGGATGAGATCGAAGGATTCACATGCGACCAACTGGTTGTGAAGACCGACGAAGGTGAGATCGAGATCTGGGCGACGAAGGAGCTCGGCACACCCGGGACGTTCTATATCGTCTCCAGCGATCCACCTGCTGCTCTCGCCGCCTGGCAAAGTGTGATCCTCAGCCAGGGGTATTTTCCACTTCGAACAATCATGAAAGACAGTGAGGGTGAGGAGCAATCGCGATTTGAGTTGAGTTCCGTACGCAAGAAATCCCTGAGTGAATCGCTCTTCCGCATTTCTCCGGACTATGAGAGAATCAGCGTCGAACAGCTCCGGCCAAAACAGGCGCCCAGGAAGAGCAGAACAAAATAGTCATGAAATAAGGTCAAACGCATGCGATCGTCTATGAGACAAGCACTCGTGACAGGAAGTCTGTTGTTCGCGTTTTCGTTGACTCTCGGCCAGCCGAAAGTAAGTGTCGACAGGACGAATGTCGACCTCGGTGTCATCTACAACGGAGCCATCAAGAAAGCTCGAGTCGTTGTGAAGAACAACGGCAAAGACACGTTGAAGATTCTCGGGGTGTACACCTCGTGTGGGTGCACAACCATCCGGCAACCCAAGACTTCGCTCACAGCCGGTGAATCCGATGCTATTGAAGTTGAGTTCAACTCCACGGGTTACCGCGGTCAACTCACAAAACACATCACCGTTCAAACAAACGATCCAACCTCGCCTCAAGTCTACATCGCGCTGGTGGCAGATGTGATCGACGAACTCGAACCGGTCAGCCGCTCATCGGTTCTTTGGCTGGGGGCAATACCGGTGGGAAAAGCCGTGGAGCAACCCGTCGCATTCAAGAACGTCTCAGGAAGACCCATGACACTGCGAGGATTTAAGAGCTCCTCGGAGCAGGTTGTCGCCAGACTGGAGCAGAAGAGTGTCTTGCCTGCTGATACGATTCGCATCTACATTAGAGTCACACCGAAGAAAATGGATTATTCCAGCGAGCAAATCCTCCTGGAGACCGACAGCAACAAGCAATCACAGGTTCCCATCCGAATCACCTTCATAGGAGTGCGACCTGAGTGAGTCGTTTTCGGACGGCACTGCGTGAATCAGGGATGCTGTTGCTTGCCGCGACGGTGCTGGGGTTCATCTACACTGCGGCGATGGAGAAAGGGATCTTCGCCACTCGTCAACCCACAAGCACATCATCGCTCCTCTCATCAGCGAATGCCCCGGTGATGGTTGCTCGCGACCAAGCCAAGTCGTACTTTGATGGCGGAAATGCTCTCTTCGTCGACTCGCGTCACGAGTTCGATTACAGGCTGGGGCACATCAAGGGGGCGATAAACCTTCCGCTGAATGAGTACTCCCTTAAGAAAGGTGTTCTCGCCCAGCTTCCAAACGACAAGCTCATCATCATTTACTGTGACGGAGCCGAATGCAACTCGAGCATCGAGCTCTCCGCCAGATTGTTTGCCGATGGATTCCTCAATGTGAAGATCTTCTTTGGCGGATGGGACGAGTGGAGGTCGCATAATCTGCCAATAGACAAGTCAACTCCATGAAGCATCTTCTGTCGAACGACTATCTTGCCCTTCTCACACGAACGTTCGTTGGCCTCCTCTTCCTTGCAGTCAGTCTGGAGAAGATTGTCGAGCCGGCCGCGTTTGCTCAATCCATCGCCAACTACAGGATCATCGCGCCGCCCTTGACGATTATCCTCGCTACGATCCTGCCCTGGCTCGAATTGCTCTGCGGCTTTGGCATTCTGTTCGGGGTCTTCCTACGCGGCAGTTCGTTGTTGCTGTCAGCGATGCTCATTGCGTTCACTGCCGGGATTATCTCAGCGCTCTTGCGCGGATTGGATATCACGTGCGGCTGCTTCACGCAAGACCCGACGGTCGACAAGATCGGCTGGATGAAGGTTGTGCAAAATGTCACCCTCCTCGCACTCACGGTGTTCATGTATTACTCCTCGAGCGTGAGGTTTTCCATGGAACACTATCTTCGCAACCGCACCGCCGGCTAAGAGAGCAGGCCGCCTTCGGCACACCGAGTAGTCCGATGAAAGGTGCATCGCCCGCGGAACCTGACAGCCGTTGTGATCGCTGGAACGTGAAACGCAGTTGCGTCATCGATTTCACCTTTTGATAGTTCAAGAAACGATAGGCGCCAATAGCCTCTTCGAGCCCTCAACGAAGGAGAATGAAAATGAATGAATCGACAACGATCGACTTCCGGGATTCCAGCCGCCGCCAATTCCTCTCGATGATTGGCAAAGGCGTTGGCCTTGCCGCCCTCTCTTCCGCAACCGTGGCTGCACTCCTGGAGGACCTCCACGCCGCGACCAAACGCATCGAGCATCTCAGTCCGGAGCAGGCAGCGATGGACGAGGATTTTTGGTTTGAAATTCAGCAGGCGTTTTCGATTACGCGTGGGATCACGAATCTGAATAATGGCGGCGTTTCCCCCTCCCCGCGCATCGTGACTGAGGCTCTCGTGCGCTACACCTGGCAGCAGGAGGACGTGACGGCATATACCATGTGGCAGATCCTCGAACCTCAGTGCGAGACCGTGCGAACCGGCCTTGCAGAAATCTTCGGTTGCGACCGCGAGGAAATCGCCATTACGCGGAATGCATCGGAATCGCTGGAGATCCTGCTGATGGGTATGGATTTGAAATCCGGAGATGAGATTCTCACGACGACGCAGGACTACCCCCGGATGCTGACGACGCTTCGACAGCGGGAGGCCCGTGAAGGGCTCGTGCTGAAGATGATCAAGGTTCCCATCGCACCGGACCATCTGGATGACATTACCGTTGAATTCGAAAAAGCGATCACTCCAAAGACTCGCATCATTCTCATCTCCCATGTCATCAACATCACGGGTCAGATCATGCCGGTCAAGTCCATCTGTCAGCTCGCCCGTTCCAAAGGCGTCGAAGTGATCGTTGATGGAGCGCATTCATTTGCACACTTCGATTTCAAGCAAAGCGACCTCGCCTGCGATTACTACGGCACAAGCTTGCACAAGTGGCTCTTCGCTCCCAAAGGGACGGGTCTGTTGTTTGTCAAGCGGGACAAGATCGAAAAGATCTGGCCGTTGATGGCGGCGGAGAAGACGCAGAAGGACAACATCCGAAAATTCGAGGAGGTTGGTACGCATCCTGCAGCGCCACGACTCGCCATCGGCGAGGCGATTCTCTTCCACAACGGCATCGGCGCAAAACGAAAAGAAGAGCGCCTTCGCTACCTTTCCCGCTATTGGATGAACAAGCTGAAGGATCTCCCCAACGTCCGCTTTCACACCTCCTGGCAACCAAACCAGTCGTGCGGCATCGCCAATGTCGAGATTGTGGGAGTCGACCCCGGCGCGCTGAGCGGCTATTTAATGGACAAGCACAAGATCTTCACAACGGCGATCATGCATGAGGAGTTCAAAGGCATCCGCATCACACCAAGTGTCTATACGACGCTGAAAGAACTCGATCGGTTTTGCAGTGTGATGGAAGCTGTAGCGACAAAGGGGCTCCCGAAAAGCTAGTTCTTGACCCCAATCCCTTCCCCTGTCGCATAATGGGAGAGGCGTGTTACCTCCAAAAGAGTTCCTTCGGCAGAAGCGACGGGTTATGGGTACTTGTCGGCTTGCTTTTGTTCGCCGATTGTCCTAGACTTGTATTCACATTTTCAACACATAAACTCTATCCCCAATAACTATCTAGGAGAAGTTGACATGAAGAAATTCTCTGTCGTAGGTGGCCTTTGCCTCCTCGCTCTTCTCGTGGTGAGCGCGGATGTTCTTGCGCAAGTGCCACAGTCACCGCTGCTGCCGACACTACGAGTTCCGCGCATCAGCCAGGGAGCCAAGGTCACTCAGGTTGTTGGCCTGAGCGAGGTTACCATCTTCTATCATCGCCCCGGCGTGAAGGGGAGAGAAATCTGGGGCAAGCTGTTGCCGTACGGTGAAGTCTGGCGTGCCGGCGCAAATGAGCCGACGCTGTTCACATTCAGCGATGAGGTCACGATCGGGGGTAAAAAGCTTGCGGCCGGAACGTATCGAGTTGTGGTCGTTCCCGCGCAGGGAGACTGGACCGTGATTTTCAACTCAGAAGTCAAAAACTGGGGGACGATCTACGATGCCAAGTACGACACCCTGCGGCTCGCAGTGACTCCTGAGGCTGGCCCGCACGAGGAGTGGATGTCGTTCAGCTTCACGGATCTCACACCCAATTCCGCGCGCGTCGTCCTGGCGTGGGAGAAGGTGAGGATAGGATTCAAGATCGAGTTTAACACTCTCGCAAGACTCCAGGCGTCAGTCGGCACGTGGCAGCTCTTGAACTCGGCGTCGCGATTCGCGCTGGATAACAACATGTATTTCGCCGAGGCGATGAGTTGGATCGATCGCGCCCTCGCGATAGAGAAGAATGCCAATACGCTCCGGACGAAGGCAGAACTCCTGGCGAAAGCCGGAAAGAAAGGAGAGGCTATCACCACCGGGGAGGAGGCATTGAAAGCTTTCAAGGCCATGGACCAGAGCCGGATGAGCCAGTTCCAGAAAGATCAGTTTACAGCCTTTGAGAAGTTGGTGGCAGACTGGAAAGCGAAAATGTAGCCTCTGGTCAAAGGGTGATGAGTGAGTCATCCTTGCAGATGTAGCGAACATACAAAAGCCTCATCGAGCGATCGATGAGGCTTTTTTTTCTCGATAGGGCATGTGCTAGTGCCGCTCCAACGAGATGATTGTACGGTAGCCGCTCGTTTTGTGTGGTTGGAGCGAGTCCTGCTCGAAGAGCGGGATGCCTCTTCGTCCGTAACAGGATCCAGTTCTAGAAGCACTAGCCAACGGAGGGAAGTGCTTCGTCGGTCTTCCTCCGAATGAAAAGCTGAAGAATGATAGCCACTCCGATCACCACGCCGCACCCTACCACATTGTACCACAACCATGGGATTTGCGTGAAGACGAAGCAGTACAGGACCACCGCCTCGCCAACAAACGCGGCCCAGAATGTCGCCGTGCCGCCAATCCATTTCAGGTAGAAGGCAATCAGGAATATGGCGAGCATCGTGCCGTAGAAGAGCGAGCCGAGAATGTTCACAGCTTCGATCAATGAACCGAGCCTGCTGGCGTACTGAGCGAACATAATCGCATACACTCCCCACATGGCCATGGCCAGCCGAGAAACGAGGAGGTAATGCCTTTCGCTCCGCTCTTTGCGAAAGTGCCTTCGATACACATCGACGACCGAACACGTCGCCAGCGCACTGAGCTCACTCGATGTTGACGACATCGACGCCGCAAAAATACAGGCAAACACCAACCCGACGAGACCAATGGGGAGGTATCTCATGACGAAGCTGAGAAAAATGTAGTTGGTATCGCTCGTGTCGACCGTGGGGTCGTTGGCTTTCAGTATCTCGATGCCCTCCGCCCGAATAGACTCTGCGTCTCTGGCTGCCGACGCGAGCGAGGTTCTCGCCTGCTCAATGAGCAGTTGATCGCCTACCCCCTTTGCCGTGAGATAGCTTCTGACGGCTGCGGTCTTCTCCTGCAAGGCTCCTTCGTATCGTTGTTCTACGGTTCGGAATTGTTCCGCATAAGGACTCCGCTGTATCTTCTGCGTCTCGACAGGATTGAAGAACAACGGCGGACGTTCGAACTGATAGAAAGCGAACACCATCGCCCCGATCAAGAGGATGAAGAACTGCATCGGCACTTTCGCCACACCGTTGAAGAGAAGCCCCAACCGGCTCTCGCGCACCGACTGCCCCGTGAGGTACCGCTGAACTTGTGATTGATCCGTGCCGAAGTACGCCATTGCTACAACCGTGCCCCCGATCAATCCGGACCAGAAGTTGTATCGATTCCCCAGATCGAAATCAATCAGGTTCAGCCGTCCCATCCCACCGCTGATGTGCAAAGCGTCGCCAAACCCGATGCCCTCCGGCAGAAGCACGATTGTCATCACAAACGCCACCGCCATCCCAAACATGATGATCAGCATCTGTTGGAAGTCCGTCCAGTTCACCGCCTTGACTCCGCCGGAGGTCGTATAAATGATGATGATCCCGCCGATCAACGTCGATGTCAGACGAATATCCCAACCGAGCATGACGGAGAGGACCAACGAAGGGGCATAGATGGTCATCCCTGCCGCGAGTCCACGCGCAATGAGAAAAATGATGCTGGTGAGGGTGCGCGTTTTGAGATCAAACCGGTATTCGAGGTACTCGTACGCGGTGTAAACGCCCAACTTATGAAAAATCGGAACGGCGGTGACCGAGAGGATGACCATGGCGATTGGGAGGCCGAAATAGAATTGTATGAACCTCATCCCGTCAACGTAGGCCTGACCTGGAGTAGAGGTGAACGTGATGGCACTCGCTTGCGTCGCCATGATCGAAAGCGCAACCGTGTACCACCGCATCTGCCTATCAGCCAGCAGATAGCCCTTCAGGTTTCGGCTTCCACGACCTTTGTACACACCATAGAGGACAATCGAGAGAAGCGTGAGCCCGAGAACTATCCAGTCGAGTGTTCTCATCCAAATGCCTTCATGAACAAATAGAAAAGAACGACGAGGACAACAAGCTCACCGAGCACGACGAAATAAAGTCGTCTCCAGGACTTGAAGAAGGGAGGAGAGGACTCGTGATCGGCAACAGGGAGTTTTGAATTTTCGGTTTTGAGTTTCCAGTTCACTTGTACTTCGACCCTTTGATCTTGATGCGACGTAGATAGTTCATCAGACCAGTCAACGCTCGCCCAGTCTCGTCAAGTGGGGTTCGTGAGTTCAGGGTTCTGAGTTCAGAGTTCGTTTGAACTTGGCCCCCTTCCAATTCGTTCGCTTCAGATAGATGATCAATCCACCGATGATTCGCCCAGTTTCC
>CAZTKU010000081.1:0-1146 GCA_964614245.1 uncultured Ignavibacteriaceae bacterium | reverse complement strand
GCGCCCGAATCCTTCCGCGATATTGGACATTACCGATATGCATGCGCGACGAATCTGATCACGCAATGCGAGGTCTCTCGCAAATGCTCCTTCGCCAGTAACTCGGTAGACTTCCCGCGTGAGCTCACGTGCTCTTTGCCAAGCTTCGATGTCTTCGAACTTCTTGAAAGTGGCCATCCACGTTGTCCCTCCGGCATCTCGGTTCAAGAACTCTGAACCAGAAACCCTGAACTGGGAACTATTTGCCAAGCGATATCATGTTAACAAACAACCTATACGCCCCCGGTACGCCGGCGGGCAATTGCCTGAAGAATGCATATCCCGTATACACATAGTAGCCTTTGCCGTAACGCGCCACGAGCAATCCTCCCTCCTTTGACTGTTCACCAGGATCATTACTGGCAAGCACGGTCGTGTACCGCTGATCCCATTTGTCGGCAAAATACAGGCCGCGCTCCTGGACCCATCCCTCAAAATCTTCGGATGTGATCTTGTTCGGGCGGTTGAGTAGGGGATGATCAGGCGAGACGAATCTCACTGGTGCCTCTTCCACCGAGACGCGATCATTCGAGACATTGAACGGAAACGGTCCGAGGTTTTCGGCCTCCGACCGCTGGCGCGTGACATACTGGACGATATACGTCCCACCGCTCTCGATGAAGCCCATCAATTTCTTCTGATTCGTCTTCAATTGAGGGCGCGTATTGTAGGCACGGACGCCAGCAATAATCACGTCGTAGCCGGACAGGCTGCCGTTTGCAAGATCCTCATCAGAAAGGAGTGTGACGCTGTAACCGAGCTCCCGAAGATCCACCGGGATTTCATCCCCCGAACCCATGATGTATCCGATGTTCCTCCTTCCCCCATTTTCATCGATGCGAAGAAGTTTTCCCTCTGCCTCTGGGAACACCGTCTGTGGCGGGATATGTGCATAGTGAATTGTCGTGAGGCCCTGCGTCAGGACCGCGTTTCCAACGGTCGCGACAACCGTGAAGTCACCGGGGACTGCACTTCTCGTCGGTCCCACCGAAAAGCTTGCTGCCAGTTGCTCATTCTTGGCCGCGAAATTGAATGGGATCGCCTCGGGCTTCACCCGCCATCCTTCCGGGACCCTCAGCGAAACCGAACCCGAGATGTTCGGGCCAC
>CAZTKU010000080.1:0-12121 GCA_964614245.1 uncultured Ignavibacteriaceae bacterium | reverse complement strand
ACAGGTTCGCGGCCAAGCGGGCACTGGAAGACAAAAAGAAAGAGACGGCAAACAATGTCGGGGTGCTGATCTCCTCCGGCCTGATCGCGGGTGAAGCATTACTGGGACTCCTGTTCGCTGGACTCGCGTTCGCAGAGGTCAAGATCTTCCACTTTTTTGAGGCCCCTTCGTATCTGGTGAGCCTCGCCTCCATAGCGATCATCGGGTTCTTCCTGGTTCGCCTGCCACTGAAAAGGGCTGACCAGGCAGAATAGTTCGGACGGATTCACCTCCGTACAACGCAAAAGCCCCTTCCGGGGCTTTTCGCGTTCATAACCGCTCTTTGCGATTGTCTCTCGTTTGCGTGAACCTTCTACGCCTGGGCCCGTCCCGGTCGCGTTCAGATCGGAATGGCCACCTCCGAGACGTCAAGGTCACGCCTGGACTTCATCGCCTCTCGTCGATCACATACGTCGGACCGACAACCTCAAACCGTCCGCTGACAACTCCCGTGGTCACTGCGTCCGCTTTTCCCTTGAATCCCGGCTGCTTTCCGCCCACGCTCACTTCGAAGATTCCCGGCTCAACAACGCGACGGTTCTGAAGATCAACCAGAGAGAGCTGCCGCGGTTCCAGCGAGAACGAGACGTTCTTCTTCTCGCCCGGCTTGAGGTGGATGCGAGACAAACCCTGCAGAGAGCGGATTGGAGCCGGCACCGTGACCTGCACGTCCGTGACGTAAAGCTGAACCACCTCTTCTCCTTCCCTCTTCCCCGTATTCTGTACATCAGCGGTCACCAGAACCTTCTCTCCGGCGTGCACGCTCGAGGGGAGTCGCAAATTCCCGTAAGCAAAAGTTGTGAAGCTCAGGCCAAACCCGAATGGATACAACGGCTCACCCGCGAAGTAGCGATACGTTCTTCCCCTCATGTTGTAGTCGGTAAACGGCGGAATCTGGTCGGCTGACTTGTAGAACGTCACGGGCAATCGTCCTGCCGGATTGTAGTCGCCGAACAGAACATCACCCAGGCCGCTGCCAGCCGCTTGACCCGGATACCACGCTTCGACGATCGCCGGAATGTGATCCGCAGCCCAATTCACGGCGAGTGCACTACCGTTAAGCAACACGAGCACAACGGGCTTTCCCACTGAAGCCACAGCTCGGATGAGATCCTCTTGAAGCTGGGGCAGCCCGATGTCGACTCGGTCTCCGCCCTTGAAGCCCGGAACGTCAACAGGCATCTCCTCTCCTTCGAGACGCGGCGAAAGCCCCATCATCATGATGATCACGTCGGCTGTTCTTGCCGCTGCGATAGCCTCCTCTTTGAGGCGCGGGTTTGGTTTTGACCAAATGAGCTGCACACTTGCATCGGCGCGTCGATCCCAGTACTCGAGCTTCACGCGCCGGGGAACTCCCCTGTTGAGATTTACATACTTCCATTCCACAAACACATTGTGCCAGCCGGTTGCCTCGAGTAGCAGCGAGTCGTCCAGAAAGAGCCGGGCACCTCCGAAGGCTCTCACACCGAGCGCGTAGCGGCCTGATACGGGTGGGACAAATGTTCCCGTCCAGCGCACGCTGAAGCTGTCAGGGCTCATCCCGGACACCGGAGGATCCTGCCACCAGTTAAAGTCGACCGCTTCATCAATCCGAGTCAGAAAAGGCTCGCCCTGAAAGTCGTGATTATTGAAATATTCCGCCTTTAGACCCTTCGTCTGCACACCCTCACGGTCTATGGAAAGGACGTTTGATGGAACAACCTCGAAGGGTGGCGTGTTCTCCGCCAAATCGCAACCTTGTGCATACAGAACGATTGTCCTCGAAGACACATTTCGTCTGATGCCTTCCAGCGGCGTGACAAGCTCCGAGGGGGTTCCGTTGTAGTTCCCCAGCAGCAGATCGACGTCGTCTGCGCTCGGGCCGATGACAGCGATGGTGCGGAGGTCTTTCCGGAGCGGAAGCAAGCCGCCCTCGTTTTTGAGCAGGACGATCGACTTGCGGGCCGCTTCAACGGCAAGCTCCCGATGCTTTTTGGAGTCGTTGACACTCAAGGGGATGGTTGCATACGGGACGCGTTCGGGGGGATCGAACATGCCTAGCCGGAAGCGAGCGCGGAAGAGTCGCTTTACTGCGACATCGACGAGTTGCTCGCTGACCAGGCCTTGTCTGACCGCGACTCCCAAGCTATCGTATGTCACGCCGCAGTTGAGATCGGTCCCGGCGATCAGCGCTCGCGCCGCTGCCAGTGGCGCTGCGTTGTCGACCTTGTGGGTTGTGTAGAAGTCCATAATTGCCCAGCAGTCGGAGACCACGTAGCCGCTGAAGCCCCACTCGTCTCTGAGAATCCTCTGCAGCAGCTCGCTGCTTCCGCAGCATGGGTCACCCCGGAAGCGGTTGTAGGCGCACATCACCGATTGCGCGTTTGCCTCACGGACGGTCGCGCGGAACGCCGGCAGGTATGTCTCGCGGAGGTCGCGCTCGTCCACGTTGGCATCGAAAGCATGCCGATCGGGTTCGGGGCCGCTGTGCACGGCAAAATGCTTGGGGGTTGCGACGGTCTTGAGGTACAAGGGATTATCCCCCTGCATGCCCTTGACGAACTCGACTCCAAGGCGACCTGCCAGGTATGGGTCTTCACCGAAAGTTTCCATCCCGCGCCCCCAGCGCGGGTCACGGAAAATGTTGATGTTGGGAGACCAGAATGTCAGCCCTTCGTAGATTCCCCGTCGCCCGTTCCGCAGGGCGTCGTGATGCTTGGCGCGGGCTTCATCGGAGATAGCGGTTGCCAAACGGAACATCAGATCGGTGTCCCACGTTGCAGCGAGACCGATGGCTTGGGGGAAGACGGTTGCCCTTCCTGCGCGCGCCACGCCGTGCAGTGCTTCATTCCACCAATTGTACTCGGGGATACCCAGACGCTCAATGGCAGGCGCGTTGTACAACATTTGACTCACTTTCTCATCGAGCGTCATGCGCGCGACGAGATCGCTCACACGTTCTTCAAGCGGGAGATCGGGATCCAGATAGCGAAGCGTTGGCAGTGTACCTTTCTGTTGAGCGCGACTGGTTGAAAGAGAACAGAGGAGAAGAGATGCGTAGGCGAGCGCGAGGAGAAAAAGGCGCGAGGTTTTCATAGATGTCCTCTGGGATCGATGGCGGCGATCACGACGCTGGATTTTCATTGGAGACGAAAGCGAGATTTCAGAGGCCGGTGATAAGGTCGGTTGCGCCAAGAATGACTGGCCCCCGGAGCAAGGGCCAAGATAAGAGAGAGGAGGCTCATATGCAATCGGCCGGAGCGGCTTTGGATGTTGAGGGCTCGTGAGAAAGACCGTGCTGGAACTCGACAAGAGCACCGGATGTTTGCATTTCATCGGCATCGCTCACTTCAATCCAATCACTTACATTCCAGGAGGTCATATGAAGAGGATTGCGGCTCTTGCACTCTTTTGCTGCCTTACATTCTCCATGGCACCGGCTCAGGAGAAAAAAAACCAGCAGACACCGCAGAAGCCCGCGCAGGCTGCAATGGACGATATGATGAAGAAAATGATTGAGCTCGCATCACCCAGCGACGCCCACAAGAAGCTCGAGGACCTCGTCGGCGTCTGGGAGACGGAGACGAAGATGTGGATGGCCGGCGAGGGCTCGGGGGAAGCCCCGACCACCAAAGGAATCGCTGAGAACGTCTGGGTCCTTGGAGGTAGATTCCTCCGATCGGATTTCAAGGGGGAGATGATGGGGATGCAGATGACCGGGTTTGGCTTGACGGGTTATGACAACTATGCAAAGATGTACCTCGGCATGTGGGTGGACAACTTGAGCACCACGCTCGCGACGATGGAAGGGACATTTGATCAAAGTGGGAAGGTGCTGACGATGTACGGGAAAATGAATGAATGGATGACGGGAGAATTAGGGAAGACCGTGAAATATGTGACCAGAGTGGTGAGCAAAGACAAGCATGTATTTGAGATTCACGACCTCTCGATCGGCGAGCCGAACACCAAGGTCATCGAGGTGACCTACACAAGGAAAAAGTGACTCCGGCATCAACGGTCTCGACCTGCAAGCGATCAGCCCACGTCGATGTCGTCAGGCTTGTCGAACCTTCCGAAGGTTAGATCGAGCGCCCGGGAAACCTTCGGAAGGCCACAGGTGACTCACTTCTCCCACTTTTGCCGGAAAGCGCTCGAATCCTGAGGATTCATCAAAAAAATAATCAACAAAGAACAATAATTCGTTTGGTATTGGTGGAAAGAAAACGTATATTAGTGTTGTTCATTGTACACCAGTTGCTGCCCTTTGTCATAGTATACCTCAAGCTGTTCCGGGCGAATCGAGTTGTATCCGCAGCAGTAGTTAGGGGAAACCCGCCTCAGGTTCATTCCTGTTGAGAACACTGTAAAAAGGCACACCGAAAGGTTGTACACCGATTGGTCCGCCGGTTGCGGATACACAACACAAACAGAAAGGATTCGTTCCAATGGAAAAAGGAACAGTCAAATGGTTCAACGGAGCCAAAGGTTATGGCTTCATTTCACGCGCGAGCGGCGAAGATGTCTTCGTCCACTTCAAGGCGATCTCTGGCGACGGCTACAAGAGCCTGAACGAGGGTGATTCCGTGGAGTTCGAGGTCGAAAAGGGCCCTAAGGGACTTCAGGCTTCGAATGTCTCCGTTGTTCGATAATAGAGATCGAAGTTAGTATCTCGTAACAAGAAACCCTGCCACCTGGCAGGGTTTTTTGTTTGAATCTGAAAAAGAGCCTTGCGACGGTAGGGTTTGCTTCTTGAATCGGACTGTGTCGTCAGACCCCGGCGAGCACGGTCGAGCCGCTCGGTCCGAAGGTTCGATCGAACGAATCCTCGCCCGATTCGAAAACAACCGGGCTCAGAACGACTTTCTGGTCAGCCTCAAACCGCACCGATTCCGTCGCAACGAGACCTCGCTACCACCGCTTTCCGCCACCACCGTATCGCCCGCCGCGACCATGACCACCGAATCCCCCACGAGAAGAGCGCTCGGGACGAGGACGGGCTTCATTCACATCCATCGACCGCCCTTTGAACTCTTTGCCATGCAAGCCTGCAATCGCGGCCTCCGCTTCGGTTTTCTCCGGCATCTCCACGAATCCAAAACCTTTGGATACATTGTTCGACCGGTCCCTGACGATCGATACCTCATCGACGCGCCCAAATGGCTTGAACGCTTCTTCTAAATCCTCTTTCGTCACTTCTTTCGACAAATTACCTACGTAGAGCCTCATGGTGACCTCTCGTTGTGATGGATAAATGATCCGTCAGAACTGCTACTCTGGAGGGACAATGTGTGAATTGTTCGGCCGGAGTTCAAGCCCTGCATCTTTAACTTACTGCAAATATTGTTGGATTCCAAATGAAACGGAAGCGTCACTGGTAAAGACCCGGGGAGATTTCTGCGCACACAAGTGGATTTTGCCCATTTGTTTCGTAAATTCTCAAAAGCCCAAGCAGACGGAGACCGTTCATCGGCAGAATTGGCCGTTTCATGGAGTCATACCATCGACAACTTGAGGTCGCCCGCCGGGAGCATTTTTGGAGTTCCCCTGGCGGGCGTTTCTGCTTATCGGACTTACTTTCCACGCACTCATCCGCGGCCTTCCTGAATCACGCGACCGTATGACGTTCAAACCCTTCAATGAAATGACCGAAAGCGACTATGCCGCTCTCGGGTTCAAGTCAGGACTGGAGATTCATCAGCAGCTCCTGACCGAGAAAAAGCTCTTCTGCCGCTGCCCGGCCGGCCATTACAGCGACTCCTTCAACGCCGAAATCCTCCGCCACATGCGCCCGACCCTCTCCGAACTGGGCGAGTATGACGGCACGGCACTGATGGAGTTCAAGACCAAGAAAGAAATCATCTACCAGATCAACCACGGGACGGTCTGCACATACGAAATGGACGACACGCCCCCGTTTGAGCTAAATGACGAGGCCCTGGAAATTGCCCTCGGGATCGGACTGCTCTGCGGCTGTACGATGGTCGATGAAATCCACATCGCGCGCAAGCAATACCTCGATGGAAGTATTCCAACAGGATTCCAGCGAACCACGATTGTCGGTGTGGACGGCGGGATCCCCTACAAGGCACGGCGGATTGGAATTGTGCAACTCGGGCTTGAGGAGGACGCATGCCGCGAGGTGAGCGACGTCGGGCATCTCAGGACCTATCTTACCGACCGGCTGGGAATGCCGCTCATCGAGACGGTGACAGCGCCCGATATGCGCACACCACAGGAGGTCGCCGAGGTAGCCGACATCCTCCGCAAGCTCGTCAGGAGCACCGGGAAGGTCCGAACCGGCCTCGGCGCCGCACGTCAGGATGTCAATGTGAGTGTCACGGGCGGGACACGCATCGAAATCAAGGGAGTGCCCCGCATCCCAAACATCCCGCTGCTCACGTACAGCGAAGCGATGCGTCAGCACAACCTCCTGCTGCTCCGGGAGGAGCTGCACCGTCGCGGAATCACGAAAGACACCTTCGGCGCAAAAACAGAAGAAGTCACGAAGCTCCTCCGCAAAACCCGCTATCAGCCCGTGAAGAATGCAGTCGCGGATGGGCTCACCGTCCATTGTGTGCTCCTCCGCGGATACAAGGGACTGCTCCGGTGGAAAACCCAGACTGAAACCTACTTTTCCCGCGAGATCTCCGACCGTGTGCGTGTGGTCGCGTGTCTCACGAGCCTTCCCAACATCATCCACTCCGACAGCCCAAGCGAGACTCTTGCGTCCTCTGAATGGCAGATGCTGAAGAAAGCCGTCGGCGCGAAGGAGGATGACACCATTGTCACCGTGTGGGGGTCGAAGCAGGATGTGGACACCGGCGCGTCGGAAATTATCATCCGCGCGAAAGAGGCAACCATCGGCATCCCGTCCGAAACGCGACAGGCACTGCGTGACGGCACGAACGGTTTTGAACGAATTCTTCCCGGACCTAACCGCATGTACCCGGACACCGACCTGCCCCCACGGCGCATCACGCAGGAACAGCTGGGACGCATCGAGAAGGGGGTCCCGCGTCCCTTCTGGGAGAGCGAACGGTGGTACCGGGAGCTCGGCATCCCCGCAGACGTTGTGGCGCCTCTCAGCATCTCTCTTTTCGCCGGTCTGTTCGAGACTGCCGTGAAGGAATGGCGTATTCCTCCAATCTTGGCTGGAGTGACGCTTATCCAATTTCCGAAACGTGTCGCGAAAAAGCTCCGGCGAAGCGTGGACTTTTCAGTCGAGACGATGCGGGAGATCCTGCTTGCTTACCGAGATCGAGCTCTCGCGAAGGAAGGCATACTCCCCGTGCTCATGCAGGCGGCCGCGGGACAAGAGTTCTCCCGACACTCTCTCCCCGGACTTTGCTCGGACCGAGAGTTGTCGGAGGCCATTGAGCGTTCCGAGTCGGAGCTGTCTGCCCTGCAATTGTATGACCCTGAAAAAGGACCAGAAGTGCTCATGGGACTCGTTATGAACAAAATACGCGGAAGGATCGACGGAAAGGTGGTCGCGAAAAATCTCACAAGAACTCCGGCGGAGGATCGGTCATGATCGGCAACGATAGTTACAGAGGCTACCGCGGGGAGGCACTTGAGACGCTCCAAGCGTTTGATGCGCGCGTCTGGAGTGATGTGGAAGTGCGGACCGACAAGGGATCATTCACCGGCATCGTGCTCCCCCGCTCCGAGACTGCTGACCCACTTCACATCGTCTTGAAGCTCCGCAGCGGCTACAACATTGGCGTGGCAGCGAAGAGCGTGCAGTCAATAAGCGTCCAAGGGCGAAAGGAGGCTCACTACAAGATCCCGGAAAAGGAATTTCCCTACGACCCGAACAAACCGCGCGTCAAGCTCTTCGGAACCGGCGGGACGATCGCGAGTCGGCTGGATTACCGGACGGGGGCAGTGATTCCGGCGTTTTCGCCGGGGGAACTGTACGGCTCGGTGCCGGAGCTTGCGGACCTCTGCAACCTCGAAACGGAGAAGCTCTATGGGGTCTTCAGCGAGAACATGGCGCCCGAACAGTGGATCGGCACCGCACAGGCCATCGGACGGGAGATCGAGAAAGGCGTGCAGGGGATCGTCATCGGCCACGGCACCGATACGATGCATCACACGTCCGCTATCCTCTCGTTCATGGTTCAAAATTCCCCCGTCCCGATCGTCATGGTCGGCTCGCAGCGGTCGAGCGACCGGCCCTCGTCGGACGCCGCGCTGAACCTGATGCACAGCGTGAAGACAGCCGCCGAGAGCGACATCGCGGAGGTGATGGTCTGCATGTTTGGCCCGACCTCCGATGTGTACGGGTTGCTCCACCGGGGAACACGTGTCCGGAAGATGCATTCGAGCTACCGGTCGACCTTCCGTACCATTGGTGATATTCCGCTCGCAATGGTCAGCCGCGAGAAAATCACTCCACTCCGCCAGGATTACAGGCGCAGGAGGATGGACCGGAACGTGGCCGTGAACACCGCGTTCGAAGAAAAGGTCAGCATCGTCTACTACTATCCGAACATGAAGCCCGACATCATCGATGCCTTGATCGATAATAATTACCGGGGGATCGTGATCGCCGGAACGGGGCTCGGCCACGTCAACAAGCCGCTCTACCCTGCGCTCAAACGGGCGCACGAGAAGAATATCGCGGTGTTTATGACTGTTCAGACTCTTTGGGGATACGTCCAGATGTATGTCTACGACACGGGACGTGATATCATGGAGCTCGGAGTGGTGCCGTCAGCGAACATGCTGCCCGAGGTGGCGTATATGAAACTCGGCTGGGCCCTCGGTCAAACGAACGACCCGGAGAAAGTGCGGGAAATCATGCTCACTCCGATCGCCGGCGAGATCACGGAGCGCGAGCAGAGCAACGGATACCTGATCTTCCAGGGCGGCATCCCGGAAGTGGAGGAATTCATCTCCCGCTATAGGCGATGATCACTTGGACCTTGCGAAGGTTTCCCCCATATTCCTCCTGACCCTTCGCGAGGTTTCATGTCTAATCCACCAATTACGGAGGACGATTATGTTCAATCATTCCTCGTCATTTGCAGATCGACTCACACTTGCACTCGCCTTCTGTGTCTTGGTAATCCCGGCGATAAACAATCACCTGCTCGCCCAGGAACCGGCACAATCCAACATAATCTCAACGTTCTCCATCGTTGCCCGCGATTCGACAACAGGGGAGCTGGGTGTGGCAGTTGCATCGAGGTTCTTCGCGGTGGGGAGCGTCGTCCCGTGGGCAAAAGCGGATGTCGGTGCAGTCGCTACACAATCGTTCGCCAACACATCGTTCGGTTGGCGCGGACTTGAGCTGCTAGAGAAAGGAGCAACGCCCGAGGAAGCCCTGCGGATCCTTCTGCGAAACGATGATGATCCCGAGCGCCGGCAAGCTGGAATCGTCGCCGCCGATGGGAACTCGGCAACCTACACTGGCAAGAATTGCATCCCCTGGGCCGGGGGTCGGAACGGGCCGAACTACGCCGCTCAGGGAAACATCCTCGCAGGTGAGGCTGTGGTTGCAGCAATGGAGCATGCCTTCCTTGAGACCAAGGGGACGCTCGCCGATAGGCTGTATGCAGCTCTTATGGCCGGCGACAGCAAAGGCGGAGATTCACGGGGAAAGCAATCCGCTGCGCTGCTTGTCGTCAAGAACAAAGCCGGTTATGGCGGATACAACGACCGGGCGATTGACATACGCGTCGATGATCACGCCGAGCCGTTCAATGAGCTTGGCCGTCTTCTTGTTTTTGCTCAGATGAATTACGCGTGGAACGAAGGCTGGACGTTATTCACCCAAAAGAAAGCAACGGAGGCAGTCCCGCACATTGAACGCGCAGCGCGGATTGCACCGAACAACCCTGAGGTGCTCTACGACCTTGCCGTCATCTATCTCGCCGCGGGAAGAGACAATGATGCGCTCATCACACTAGAGAAAGCTCTGATCCTCAATCCAAAACTCCGCTCCCAGGCCGCCGGCGATACCGACCTGGCGAAGCTGCATGGGAGTGCAAAGTTTGAGGCATTGCTGAAGGATGGGAAGAAATAGATCCTGTGTAAGGTGCGATGAATGAACTGGGATCCTCCGGATGCTCTCATCGTTCCCCGAGACCTCATTTTTCTCATTTTTGATTTTATTCAAGTTTTTCGTATATTTGTTGTGTGTTTTTTGAGTCTCTCAGTCTCTTGAGACAATCAGAGTGAACAAATCAAGGATGAACAACACCGCTAGCGTAATAGCTCCCACGACGAAGTCCTTCCGATTGCTTGGCCTATCGCGAGAAACCCTCCTGAGCTGGTACGACGATATGCTCTTGATCCGACGATTTGAGGAGAAATGCGCCCAGCTCTACGGTATGGGGAAAATTATGGGCTTCTGCCATCTCTACAATGGGCAGGAAGCTGTCTCGACGGGTGCCATCAAGGGAGCGATCAATCCGGACGACTACGTCATCACCGCCTACCGTGACCACGGACAGGCCATCTCCAAGGGCGTTGATCCAAAGGCTATACTCGCCGAGCTTCTCGGCAAGCATACAGGCACAACAAAAGGCAAGGGCGGCTCAATGCACATCTTTGACCGAGAGAAGAACTTCCTCGGCGGTCATGCCATTGTGGGGGGACATCTCCCGATCGCGGCCGGTGTGGGCTTTGCAATCAAGTACAGAGGGGAAAAGAGGGTCTGTCTCTGCTTCCTAGGCGACGGCGCAACGAACATCGGCGCATTCCACGAAGCCCTGAACCTCGTCGGACTCTGGCGACTCCCGGTCATTTATATCATCGAAAACAACAGGTACGGAATGGGCACCTCGGTTGACCGCGCCTCGGCGATCGAGTCGTTATACAAGAAGGGGATCGCCTACAACATCCGCGGTGAAGTCGTCAACGGAATGGATGTCCTCGAAGTTTACCAGAAGGTCAAGGCTGCCGTTGAGCGGGCGCGGACGTCGTACGAGCCAACACTCCTCGAGGTCGAGACGTACCGCTACCGCGGCCACTCGATGTCTGATCCCGTTTCCGGTCACTACCGCACGAAGGAAGAAGTCGAAAAGCAGAAGAAGTCCGATCCTCTCACCATGTTCTCAGAGACGTTAAAGGAAGAGGGAATAATCACAGAGGAAGATCTCGAAGAGGCGGAGAAGCGGACCAAGAAGATCGTTGAGGAATGCGTCGAATTTGCCGAAAACAGCCCGGAGCCGCCCATCGAGGAGCTGTGGAACGACGTCTACAAAGAACCCTCCGGAGAATGAGAAATGGCCATAGTCAGCTTGCGTGAGGCGATCAACCAGGCCATCGACGAAGAGATGACGCGGGACGAGCGCGTCTTTCTGATGGGTGAAGAGGTTGCAAACTACCAGGGCGCATACAAGGTAAGCCAGGGACTGCTGCAGAAATGGGGCCCGAGGCGTATTGTGGATACGCCGATAGCAGAGACCGGATTCGCCGGCGTCGGAGTTGGGGCCGCAATGGCCGGACTTCGCCCGATCATTGAGTTCATGACGTGGAACTTCTCTCTCGTCGCATATGACCAGATCGTCAACAACGCGGCGAAGATGCTATCGATGTCAGGCGGGCATTTCAATGTCCCGATCGTTTTCCGTGGACCCGGTGGGGCTGCTCATGGTCTCGCGGCGACCCACTCCCAGACGCTTGAGGCCATCTATGCCCATATTCCCGGACTGAAAGTCGTCATGCCCTCCAGCTGCAAGGACGCAAAAGGGCTTCTGAAGAGCGCCATCCGCGATGATAATCCCGTGGTGTTCATCGAAAGCGAAGTGATGTATGGCGACAAAGGAGAGATTCCCGACGGCGAATACACCATCCCCTTGGGTGTGGGAGAAGTGAAGAAAGAAGGAAAGGATTTGACTCTCGTTTCGTGGTCGAAGAGCCTGGCCCACGTCGTGTGGAAAGCTGTCGACATGCTGCAGGAGGAGCTCAATATCAGCGTCGAAGTCGTTGATCCGCGAACGATAAGGCCGATGGATTACGATCTTATCGTGGAATCCGTGAAGAAGACAAATCGGATGGTGATTGTTGAAGAAGACTGGCCGTTTGCCGGTGTGGGAGCACAGATCTCTCACGAAATTACTTCCCGCGCCTTCGATTTCCTGGATGC
>CAZTKU010000079.1:0-12185 GCA_964614245.1 uncultured Ignavibacteriaceae bacterium | reverse complement strand
GCGCTGAGCAACAAATAAGGTTGAATATCCATAGCACTTATTCGAGGTTCCTTTTTGCCAGTATCACGGCCCCGACGATCGCAGCAAGCAGGAGAATTGACGTCACCTCGAACGGAAAAAGGAAGGTCGTGAAGAGTTCCTTTCCGATGTTCTCGACGGTCCCGAGATCGACCGACTTGTCGAACCGTGAGGCCGGCAGGTTTGCCCGAGCATATCCAAAGATATAGATGAGCTCCATCAGGAGGCCGAAGCTCAATCCCGCCGCGATGATTTTCTTGTACGAGATCTTATCGCCGAGCAGCTTCACATCCCCCAGGTTGAGGAGCATGATGACGAAGAGAAACAGCACCATGATCGCCCCTGCGTACACGAGGACCTGGATGAAGGCAATAAACTGAGCGTTGAGCGTGAGATACAGCCCGCCGAGAGCGAAAAAATTGAGGATCAAATAGAGTGCTGCAATAACAGGGTTGCGGCGCGTGACCATCATCAGGGCCGAGCCAACCGAGATGATTGCCAGGAAGTAAAACAGAAACGATTGGAGAGTCACGTGATGCAGGAGACGGTTAGAGGTTCTATGATGAATTGATACGAAGGTAACAAATTATTCCGTGATTATCACGGCGTTCGGATCCATCGGATCAGCTCGGGAATCGTTGGCCGTTTGCCGTAAACAAGAATGGCTGTGCGGAAGATCTTCCCCGCCGCCCACATCATGAAGGCGCCTGATACAATCAACAGGCCAATGGTTGTCAGCAACTCCCAGAGTGCCGGCATCTGAATTGGAATACGCATGATCATGAACGCCGGTGTCAGCAAAGGAATAAAAGAGAGCACCTTGATCAACATCGAGTCCGGATTTTGGGTTGCGGGAATCGCCAACACCATCGGAAACACGAGGATCAAGGTCACGTATTGTGTAATCTGCTGCGCTTCATGCTCAGTTGTGACAGGGGAGCCTGCAGCCACAAAGATCGCCGAGTACAAGAGGTATCCGAGCACCACGTAGACAGCCGACAAGAGCAATTGGTCTATCGCAAATATGTTCGCCCCCGACTTCATGGCAATTCCCACTCCGATCAATCCCCAGACTAAGATCTGCAGAAGCCCGAGACCGCTCAGTCCGAGAATCTTCCCTACCATCAAGTCTCGAGCCGAGCAAGATGAAAGCAAAACCTCGATCACACGGTTCGATTTCTCTTCGACCACGCTCCGTATCAGCAACTGGGCAGAGGTCATAATCAGGAACATAAGTACCATGATGAGAATATACGCGCTGAAAAAAGTCTCCACGAAGCCCGACTCCTTCTCTTCCCCTTTCTCGGAGACCTTGATGGATCTTACTTTGACATCTGCCATCAGCTTCCTGATCTTCGCCGGATCGAGACCCTGACTCATGAGCCGCTTCTCAACGATAACTTCTTCGATTGTGCGCGAGAACCGTTCCGCGATGCGGATATTGCTGACATTCTCACCGCGGAATTCGACTTTTCCGCTGTCATACACTGTCGAAGGAATGTAGAAATATCCTTCAATCTCCTTGGAGCCAACCAGCCGGTTCGCCCGCGCCTTGAGTTGTTCAAACTCCACATCCTCCTTCAAATTGCGAAGAATGTAGTTCGGCTGCTTGTCCGGCAACCTGTACTTCTCTTCAAGCTTCGCCGCCAACGGTTCCAAGATGGACCCCGTCTCGTCGATGACACCAACGGCTATCGTCTTCTCATCAGCCTTCGATGCCAGAAGGCCGGGCAATACACCGAAGATGACCATGATGACCGGCAGCATGACGAGCGAAATAAGGAACCATTTCGACTTGACCTTCTCAAGGAATTCCCATCGAGCGACATCAAGGAACTTCATCCCTTCTGCCCTCCTTCAAGACGCCTGCGCTCAGTCTCAACCAGGCGTTTCGCTTTCATGAACCTGAACACCGATATTCCAACGGCAGCGAGGAGCACGCCGACGAGAGGCCACGACGCGTCCAACTTGCCTGTCATGAAAACCAGAAGAAATACCGCTATCACTGACGTCAACACGAGAGATATCAGTTCCTTGCGTACTCGACCATCCATCGGCGCGCGTGCCGGTCGAACCATCGGAGGTCTCGTCGCTGGCGAGTCTTCTGCAGTTGGCGATGGACCGACGACGTGAAGGAAGATGGAATTCAGCGACGGTTCGATGATCTCAAATTTCCTCAGATCGAGCTCGTCCAGCTCCGAGAGGAGCTCGCGGCTCTTATGGATATCCAGCAACTCCAGTTCAGCATAATTCTGGTACACATCAGCGCGTTTCACAAGTGGGGACCTCTTCAGGAATTCACCGTCCCCCTCGTATTCAATTCTCAGCGAATTCGTTCCGTACTTTTTTTTCACGTCTCGCAGTGATCCGCTGAGTACCGTCTTCCCCTTGTTGATCAGGCAGATGTTGTCACACATCTTCTCAACCTGCTCCATCTGGTGCGTTGAGAAAATGATGGCGACATTCTGCTGCCGGAGCTCAAGCAGAACGTCTTTCAGAAGAATCTGATTGACCGGATCGAGACCGGCGAACGGCTCGTCGAGGGTAAGCAGCTGAGGCCGATGAAGAAGGGAGATGATGATCTGGACTTTCTGCTGGTTCCCCTTTGAGAGCTCGTCAACTTTCCGCTGCGCGCTTTCTCTCAGCCCAAATCGGTCCAGCCATTGATAGGCGATCGGTTTCGCATCACGCTCAGAAATTCCTTTGAGTGAAGCGAAATACAGAATTGTGCTGATGACCTTGCTCTTGCGATAGAGTCCGCGCTCCTCCGGCAGGTATCCGATGATGTTCCACATCTTCGGACTGAACGGCTTGCCGTCAAACGTAATCGTTCCGCTATCGGGAGCGATAATGTTCAGCACCGTCCGGATCGTCGTGGTCTTCCCTGCGCCGTTCGGCCCGAGCAGTCCGAACAGCTCGCCCCGCTGAACCTCCAGCGAGACGCCGTCGACGGCAACGACGGTGTCAAACGTTTTCCGCAGGTTTGTTACTTTGAGCATAGTGTGAATTGCCTAACCGAAGAGAAGGCACTGAAGGCGCAATGGACCCTGGGCCATCCCTTGAAGTCCTTCACCGCGGTGCCCTTTGCGGCTTGTCATTTACGGTGTTATTCGATAGATCATTCGAGGGAACGGAACAGTCTCGCGCACGTGATCGAGGCCGCAGATCCATCCCACGGTGCGCTCCAGTCCGAGGCCGAATCCTGAATGCGGTACCGTACCAAATCGCCGCAGGTCCAGGTACCATTCGAAGGCCTCCTGAGGCAGACTGTGCTCTTTGATCCGCTCGAGGAGCGCGTCGAGATCATCCTCGCGCTGGCTGCCGCCGATAATCTCACCATACCCTTCGGGCGCGAGAACATCCAATGCGAGCGCCACCTTTGGATTTTGTGGGTCACGCTTCATGTAGAAGGCCTTGATCTGAGAGGGATACCGGTGAACCATCACCGGACGATCGAACTGTTCCGAGATGATCGTTTCGTCCGTCCCGCCGAAGTCATTTCCCCACTCAAACGGGACCCCCTTCTTCCTGAGGATTTCGACCGCTTCGTCATAGGAGATCCGGGGGAGCGGCTTCTTGACGTTCTTCAGCAGGGTCGTATTCCGTTCGAGTACTTTGAGCTCTTGCTCGCGATCCTTGAGCACAGTCTGGACGATATACTCCAGGAACTCCTCGGCAAGCTCCATATTGTCGTTGAGATCGTTGAAGGCGACTTCCGGCTCAACCATCCAGAATTCCGTCAAGTGCCTGCGCGTCTTTGATTTCTCTGCGCGGAAGGTCGGCCCGAAGCAATACACTTTTCCAAACGCCATCGCCCCTGCTTCCGCATAGAGCTGGCCTGACTGCGTGAGGTACGCCTTCCCCAGATCGAAGTACTCCGTCTCGAACAGTGTCGTTGTTCCCTCGCACGCTGCCGGCGTGAGGATGGGAGAATCGATCAGCACGAATCCCCGGTCATCGTAGAAATCGCGAATGGCTTTGACAATTCGATGGCGCACCCTCATAACTGCGTGCTGCCGGGACGAACGGAGCCAGAGATGGCGGCGGTCCGCCAGAAACTCGATGCCGTGTTCCTTCGGCGTGATCGGATACTCTTTCGCGATCGAGAGAATTGAAACAAGCGAGACTTCGAGCTCGAACCCCCCGGGCGCGCGATCGTCCTTCCGGACTCTCCCCGTCATCGAGAATGAAGATTCCTGTGTCAGCGCATCGAATGTCGCGAACACCTCATCGCTCACCGAGCCTTTGACCATGACGCCTTGGATAATTCCAGTCCCATCGCGCAAGAGCAAAAATCGAATCTTGCCGCTCGATCGCTTGTTGTACAGCCATCCCCGGAGCTGGACCTCCTCCCCGACGTGCTTCCCTAGCTCTTCAATGTAGACACGTGCCATTCCCTTGAAATTCCCTCATTTTCTGAAAAACTCGGATTAATATAGTGAACTAATGAATTATCTACAACCGAATTCCTCGTGTTGAGTTGATGCTTGTGTGGAGATGTGCAGACAGAATCCATGGCTGGTTAAGGGTAATCCCAAGGATCGAACGCGATCGAGTTTGAACCGCGATTGGGAATTCAGGTGGGTTCGGACTTGTCGCCCGGGAGGTCTTTGAAGGTCGCATCCTTCACGTCGCGGTACTGCGGCGGCTCTTCCTTCGGTGGTGGGGGCGGCATCTCATCGCTTCGAAGTCTTTCGCGCTTCCCGCTCACGAGGTATCTCAGCACTCCCTGGATAATGCGAAAAAGGAGATAGAAACCTATGACAAAAAGAAGAAATCGCAGCATACGCAAGAGCACGGCTTCGTCATCTCTTGACTGGATTGTAGTACTCGACCGGGGCTCTGTTCGGGCGAAGGACTTGCTCGAGCAATTCCTCGAAGTCATCTTTCTTGTTTACGAAATCGATGTCCGTTGCACGAACAATGAGAAGCGGCGAGGCTTTGTAGCGAAAGAAAAAATAGTTGTATGCCTCGTTCAGGTCGCGGATGTACTCTTCCGACAAGTTCTCTTCCATCTTCCTCCCCCGGCTTCTGATGTTGCTCATCAGCCGCTCCACGCTGCATTGAAGATACACGACGAGATCCGGCGTGGGGATGTTCTTTTCAATCGCCGCAAGGAGCGTCTCATAGAGCTTCAACTCCTCATCCGCAAGTGTCAGATAGGCAAAGATCTTGTCCTTTTCAAAAATGTAGTCGGTCACGACGAAGTCGTGAAAGAGATCCGCCTGGAAAAACTCCTGCTGCTGTTTGTAGCGGCTGAGAAGAAAGAAGATTTGCGTCTGGAATGAGTAACGCTCAGGGTCTTCATAAAACTTGGGAAGGAACGGGTTTTCTTCGAATCTTTCGAGGACCAGCCGACCACCCAGACTCTCCGCAAGCATCTGAGCTAACGTCGTTTTGCCTGCGCCAATGACCCCTTCAATCGCAATATGCCGAAGTAACGGTCTGGGGACCTGCAATCATGCCTCCACAGCGTGTCGGTGAATAGTGTGGTGGGTCTTCGCAACGGTGCTCGCATCCATGCACGAATCAAGCAGCTGTTTGATTGAGCACATCCGTGCCGGGTCGACAAACTCGGGCGCAAGTTCGGCCATCGGCACAAGGACAAACTTCCGCTGCGCTATCTCCGGATGCGGCACAAGCAGCTCGTCTCGAGTGATGCATTCTCCCCCGAAATAGAGAAGATCCAGATCGATCTCCCTCGGTCCCCATCGCACAGATGCCGTTCGTCCGATCCTTTGCTCGATCGCTTTGCACTCCGAACGGATCACGACCGCATCCAGATTCGTCCGACATTCGACAACCATATTCAGAAAGAAGGGCTGATCCTTTTTTCCGACTGGCTCAGTCTCATAAATCGACGATAACCGATGAACTGAGGTCTCTGGCACCCGCTCCAACTCCCGTACTGCCGAGCGGAGAAATCCCAGCCGATCGCCGATGTTGGAGCCAAGGCCTATGAAGACGCGCCTCATCTCACCTCTCCCGTGTTATCTCAACTTCGACGTGATCGATAACCCCTTTCACGGGCGCGCTCGGCTTCCGTACACGCACAACAACCTTCTGTGCCCTCTTGAAATTCGTGAGCAGGCCGTCCGCGATTGTTCCGGCGAGTGCTTCGATCAGGTAGTACTTCTTTCCTAACACGAGCTGCATAATACAATCATACACCCGCTCGTAGTCGATCGTCTGTTTAAGGCTGTCGCTTTTTGCCCCACGCGAGAGATCGCAGTGTAGATCGACGTCAACCTCAAACTTGCCCCCGAGGTTCTGCTCGTCTGACAAGACCCCGTGATAGGCATAAAAGACCGCGTTATGCAGTCGAATGATGTCGAGAGATGACTTACTTCGTCGAGGCACTGAGAAAGGTTGTCGTTAGTAGTGAGAGGTTGCACACCGAACGACAAAAAATATAGACAACCAAACCGCAAAAGGCAACAGAGCTTGCGAAACCTTCGGAAGGTACAGCAAAACATCTCAGAGAACCCTCGGAAGGTTACACTACGATTTCTCGATCTTCGCCCAAGTGTCCCGCAGCGTAACCGTTCGATTGAAGACGAGACCCCCGTTGTTCGAATCGTCGTCCACGCAGAAATAGCCAAGGCGTTCGAACTGAAACCGGTCCTGCGGCTTCGCTGTTGTCAGACTTGGTTCGACCTTGCACTGTCTCAGAACTTCGAGCGAGCGGGGATTGACAAAATCCCTCCAGTTCTCGCCACCCGGATCTTCAACTGTGAAAAGTCTGTCGTACAAGCGGACTTCCGCACCCAGAGAGTGGGCAGCCGACACCCAATGAAGTGTGCCTTTCACCTTTCGCGCACTTTGGGGTGAACCGCTCCTTGTTTCGGGATCGTACGTGCATCGGACTTCGATAACCTCGCCAGTCTTCTCGTCCTTCACGACTCCCGTGCATTTGATAATATAGGCGTACCGCAATCGTACCTCAGCACCGGGTGACAGCCGGAAGTACTTCTTCGGCGGATGTTCTCGAAAGTCGTCCTGCTCGATGAACAGAGTCTTGGAGAATGGAACCTTCCGTACCCCCATCGAGGCATCCTCGGGATTGTTTACCGCGTCGAGTTCTTCAACAGCTCCGTCAGGATAGTTTTCGATGACCAGCCTGAGCGGGCGCAGAACTGCCATCACCCGGCGCGCGCGCCTGTTCAGGTCGTCTCGCAAACAATCCTCAAGTGATGCCACATCCACCATACTCTCGCTTTTTGCCACTCCGATACGATCTGCAAACGAACGAAGAGACTCCGGTGTGTATCCACGGCGGCGCAGACCCGAGATGCTCGGCATCCGTGGGTCATCCCAGCCGTTGACGTAGCCCTCCTCGACGAGCTGCAGAAGCTTCCGTTTGCTCATCACCGTGTACGTCAGGTTCAGCCGCGCAAACTCGATCTGCTGCGAATGATAGATCCCAAGCTCATCGATAAACCAATCATACAGCGGACGATGGTCGGCAAACTCAAGTGTACAGATCGAATGAGTTACTTTCTCGATAGAATCGCACTGGCCATGTGCCCAGTCGTACATGGGATAGAGGCACCACGCGTCGCCTGTCCGATGGTGCGAGGCGTGCAGAATGCGGTACATGACAGGATCGCGCATATTGACGTTTGGCGATGACATGTCGATCTTCGCCCGCAGCGTCCGGAACCCATTCGGGAATTCCCCGTTGCGCATTCGCTGGAAGAGATCCAGATTCTCTTCCGCCGATCTGTTCCGGTAGGGACTGTCTTTACCGGGCTCGGTCAGCGTACCCCTGTGCTCACGAACCTCATCCGCGGTCAGGTCGCAGACATACGCCTTCCCTTTCTTGATCAACCGGACGGCGTACTCGTAGAGCTGCTCGAAGTAATCAGATGCATAGTACTCCCGGTCTCCCCAATCGAAACCCAGCCAACGGACGTCGCGCTTGATGGATTCAACGTACTCGACCTCTTCCTTGGTCGGGTTCGTATCGTCGTACCGGAGATTACAGAGTCCGCTGTAGTCTCTCGCAAGCCCAAAATTGAGGCAAATGGATTTTGCGTGACCGATGTGAAGGTAACCATTCGGCTCCGGAGGGAAACGGGTATGGACCCTGCCGCCGAATTTGTTCGTTCTTAAATCATCGTCGATAATATCGCGGATAAAATTCTTCCGTTCCGGCGATTCAGCGTTTGTCTTCTTGTTATCCAAACTTTCTTCCTTCTCCAAGGATGTTACTCAGATTGGTTAGCGATGGAATTGGACGCGGAAGAGACCGAAACACATCGATTTTCACAGATCATAGTGATGATGACTTATCCGCGTGTATCCGTCTTTTTCGCATTTTCCGCGTCCCATCACAATAAACCGGACAAGATGGCTCACTTCAATTTCTCAACTGCTGAATTGATTCTCCGGATCGTTTCCTCTTTGCCGAGGATGGCCAGAATGTCGTATAATCCTGGACCGGCACCCATTCCCGACACCGCCAATCGCAGAGCATGGATTAGATCACCGTGTTTGATCTTCAGTATCTCGGTTGCACGATGGAACGCAGCTTCGTAGTCCTCCTTCTGCGGATTTTCCAATCGGGAAAACTCCTCGATCAGCTTCTTCATCTGCTCTGGAGTTTCTTGCTTCCATCTCTTCTTCACGACATCCGGCTCATACTGCACGGGGGGACGAAAGAAGTACGGGCTCTTGTCGACAAAATCCCTCACGAACGTTACCCTCACACGCATAGCACCGATGACCCTCAATAGATACTCGTCATCGAGATGCTTCGTGCCGAGGGTAGATCCTGCCAAATAATCCTTGAGCATGCCGAGAACCTCGGCATCGGGTTTCTTTCGGAGGTGCTCGAAATTCAGCCAGTTGAGCTTTTCGACATTAAAGACCGCACCGGCTTTCCCGACGCGTTCCAGCGAGAATTCCTTGATAAGTTCCTCCAGTGTGAAGATCTCCCGATCGTCCCCAGGATTCCATCCCAGAAGGGCGATAAAGTTGATGATCGCCTCCCTCAGATAGCCTTTCGCGCGGTAATCTTCGACCGCCACATCTCCCTGCCGCTTGCTCAGCTTGCTCTTGTCCGGGTTCAGCAGCAATGGGAGGTGTGCAAGCTTCGGCACGTCCCAGCCAAAGTACTGATAGAGCAAGATATGCTTCGGGACACTCGGAAGCCACTCCTCTCCCCGAATAATGTGCGTGATCCCCATCAGGTGGTCGTCAACGACGACGGCGAGGTGATATGTCGGGAAGCCGTCAGATTTCAGGAGTACCTGATCGTCAAGGACCTCGTAAGAAATCGTCACGTCCCCGCGGATGAGATCGTTGAAGGTCATCCCCCCGCTGATCGGTACTTTCATTCTCACGACATACGGTTCCCCAGCACCACCGCGAATTCTCGATTCCGCCTCCGCGTGGGGAAGGTCACGACAGTGCCGATCATAGGAAGGATTCAGCTTCGCCGCCATCTGACGCTGGCGAACCTCTTCGAGCCGCGAAGGAGAACAGAAGCAGTAGTATGCCTTTCCCTGTTCGATCAACTGTCGGGCATGCTTACGATAGATCTCAAGACGCTCGGACTGAACGTACGGGCCATGCCCTCCGTCCCGATTCGGTCCTTCGTCGTACCGGATGCCTGCCCACTCGAGCGTCGAGATCAGGTTCTCGACGGCTCCCTCGACGCGCCGCGCTCGGTCCGTATCCTCGATGCGAAGTACAAACTTACCGCCCTGATGCCTCGCGAAGAGATAGTTGTAGAGGGCAGTGCGGAGTCCGCCGATGTGAAGGAACCCTGTCGGACTTGGGGCAAATCGAACTCGAACGTGATCGGTCATTCGATGACTACCTGGGTACAAGATACAAAAAAAGCGTCCGTGCTTAGGACGCCCGCCGCAAGGGCAACTCGCTTCAACCTTCAGTCAGAAAGATAGTGAATGACCTTTGAAATAGCAAAGACGACCTCAAGCCTCGGAGGGGGCATGCTAAAGGGATCAGTCGGCATCCGGTCGGCGATTGAATGAATCAAGTTGCCGAAGAGAAGGTTCTTTTGTATATTGCTCGCAAAGGAGAAGATCCATGACTGACATTCCAAGAAAGTACATCGTGGACGAGCACGACCGCAAAGTGGCTGTGCAGCTTGACATTGACACATTCCAAAAGATCGAGGAGCTGCTCGAAAACCACGGTTTGGTGGAACTGATGAAGCAGAATGAGCGAGAGGAAAGGCTTGCTGCTGCGGAGGCGAAAGCATACTACAAGACTCTGGGTAAAGCGGAGTGAATGTAGAGTATCGAAAGCGATTCTTGAAAGAGCTAGCCGACGTTCCTGAGACCCAAAGGCATGAGATTGAGCGTTTCGTTTTCGGTGAGCTTCCACGTTTCCAGTCGATCCTCGAGAGTGGGAAAATCGAACGTTTGAGAGGATATCCCGGATTCTTCAAAATCAGGTTTGGAGATTATCGGGTGGGCCTAAGGCTGGAAAACGACACGGTTGTTCTTGAGCGAGTGCTGCACCGAAAAGATATCTACCGCTACTTCCCGTAGCAGGACAATTCATCAAAAAGTAGAAAGCCGAACACATTGGTTCGGCTTTTTTCATTTACAGAGCTCCGGCTGCAGCTTAAGATGTGCGATGAAGATAGAGTGCCGTTATGTCGTCGCTCTGTGCGGCAGAGCCGCTGAACCTCTTGATGTCACTGATCAGATCGGCGATGAAGACTTCGGCCCGGTCCGGCTTGTGGTGAATGAAGAATTCACGAAGCGGAGAGTGAGCATCATAGAACTCTTCGCGTTCATCTGAGGCCTCGGTGATCCCGTCGGTGTACAGCAACAGCCGTTCCCCTTTCTCAATAGTGACATGCTCGCTCTTCAATGGGAAATCCACGTCGAGCATTCCCAGCGGGAGTCCACTGGCGCCGAACTCCCGGACGTTGCCGTCGTTTCTCAGCAAGTATGCAGGATTGTGACCTGCATTCAGCAATTCGATTTCCCCCGTCTCTGGGGAGAGCAGTGCGACAAAGGCAGTAATGAATTTGTCATCGGTTGAAGCGCGGAAAATGACCTTGTTGAGCCTCTGTGCAAGCTGGCCAAGTGGAATCGTGCTTTCAAGGTATGCCGAGAGGTATGCATGCAGACTGCTCACCAGCAACGCTGCCGGTACACCCTTCCCTGCGACATCAGCGATGACGAGGGTATACCGCCCATCACGAAGAGGAATGCAATCGTAGTAGTCGCCTCCAACCGATTTCGACGGGATGTTGATTCCGGCGACGTCATACCCCTTGATGACAGGAAGAGATGTCGGGAGAATCCTCTTTTGAATCGCAGCAGCTACAGCCATATCCTGCTCGAACTTCTGTTTTTCCAGCGCCTGTTCGTGGAGGTAACGGTTTTCGAGAGAGGCGTGGACCTGTCGGGCCAGGGCATCCAACAAGAGCTGATCCGTCTCCTCAAACGGAAGAATTCCACTCCGGCTCTCCTTCTCGAAGAGCTCGAAGGTATAGGTATACTCGGCAAACGTGAAGCTCGAGGCAATCCGGTTTGTCTTGCTGACCGTGTGTTGCAGCAGGAGCCCATCGGGAAAATAGATTTCCTCTTTGAGATGTCCCCCGCTCGTCACTCTCAACACACCTCTTGATGCGTTGGTCAACGAGGCAGCGCGCTCAAGCGCCAACTGTTGAGGGGACGCATTCTGGTCAAGTCTCGAGACTTCGATGCCGGTATCGATCAGGCTATTGAGCTGAAGAACGCGATGATTGAGGGAGAAGATCAATTCCTTCTCATTGCGACGGTAGAGCAGCTCCTGGTAGGCATTATCAAAAAGGTGAATAAAGAGTCGGAGGGACACCACATCAACGTCAGAATACTTGGTCCTCGGGCGTTTCCGCGCCAGCACCACCCCGATAGAGGATTTGTCAACGAGTCTCTGAACCATGCAGATTCTCTTCGATATCTCGTCGACGGAACACGCGGAGGACGCCTGACCCGAAGGAAGCGCAAGAAACTTTTCGACCTCCCCTGCTCCGCTGTCAATTATTCTCTGCCACTGCATGGATATATCCGGGCGGTAAGCAAGATCGATATCCGCGCCAGGGAACATCCCCTGCACGACACCGACGAACTGGACAGCAAGGTCTTTGAGTGTGGCCGCTTTGGAGAGTTTCCGAAATCCGTCCTGGAGAGATTCTA
>CAZTKU010000078.1:0-12297 GCA_964614245.1 uncultured Ignavibacteriaceae bacterium | reverse complement strand
ATCAATCGAAAATCGTCACATGTCTACTCTCCCAGGTAATCAGCTTCGCAGCAGCAGGATCTTGAATCCTGAATCAGGCAACGGGATTGTTGTTGCCATTGATCACGGCCTGTTCATCGGTCCGCTTCCCGGTATAGAGAATGCAGGCAAAGCAATTGACACGCTCCTGCCGGGTCAACCGGATGCGATTCAAATGACGCCGGGCATCACGCGCACCAATCTCCATAAATTCTATGGCAAGAATAAGCCGGGCATTGTTGTTCGTCTTGATGCAACGAATATCTGGCGCAAGAAGCCTCCCCCAAAGGAAGGGTACTACACGTATGTCGCTTCCGTGAAAGACGCCGTGCAGCTCGGAGGAGACGCTGTGGTAACATTCCTCTTTGCCGGATATGATACGGACGCGCAGGAGGCGGATAACTTACAGACGTTAGCAACGATAGCAGCTGAAGCGCGCGGGTACGGGATACCGTTCATCGTTGAGCCGCTCGCAATCCAGAAAGGTGCCAGCGTCGTGCGGGATTTTGAGATTATGAAACTCATCATCCGCATGGCGTCGGAGATTGGCGCAGATATGATCAAGGCCGATTTTCCCGAGTCCAGGCAACAATTCGAGGAGCTCGTCGGCATTGCCTCGGCGCCGATTTTGGTGCGGGGAGGACCAAAGATGGATTCCGATCAGGAAATGCTGCAGATGGTGAAGGATGCAATGGATTGTGGGGCGAGGGGCATTGTCTTTGGCCGCAACGTGTGGCAGCATGCGACTCCAGCAAAAATCCTTCGTGCGCTTGCCGCGATTGTGCACGAGAAACAGAGCGTCGCAAGGGCGCTTGAAGCTCTCAAATAGAACGTCGCCACCGCTCTGAAAGGAAACAAGCTATGCCAAAAGAAATTCGAATCGGCATGATCGGCTTCGGACAGATGGGGCGCATTCATTCGTATGCCTATCGCTCCATCCCGCTGTATTATGACGGCAACCCGTGCAAGATTACGCTCAAATGTGTTTGTGATACGAAGGAGTCCCTTGCCAAAAAGGGCGTCGAACAAGCCGGGTTTGAATCGTATACGACCGATTACCGTGAGCTCGTTACGCGCAAGGACATCGACGTTGTGAACGTCTGCACGCCAAACAAGATGCACAAGGAGGAAGTCATTGCCGCGCTGAACAACGGCAAGCATGTGTATTGCGAGAAGCCGCTGGCATTCAATGAGGCTGAAGCAAAGGAAATTGTCGTCGTCGCAGATCAATCAGGGCTGAAGCACCAGATTACAGCCGAGTATCGGTTCATCCCGGCAATCATGAAAGCGAAGGAGCTTATCAACGCGGACTTCGTGGGGCGCGTGTTCCATTTTCGCGGGTTCTATCTGCACTCGGGGTACATTGACCCCAAGCGCCCGCGCGAGTGGCGCTTGCTTAAGGAGATGATCGGAGGAGGCGTGCTCGTCGACCTCGGCCCCCACATTCTTGATATCATGCACTATCTCGTCGGAGACGTTGATGAAGTCTCGGCGACGATGGAAACGTTCTTCAAGGAAAGACCGCTGCCGGACGACCCGAAAAAGATGGGCAAGGTGGAAGTCGAAGACGCCATCACGGTGGTGCTGAGGTTTAAGAACGGAGGGATCGGGATTGCAGAGATGTCCAGAGTTGCGACGGGAGCAGAAGACGAGATGCGCTTTGAGGTTCACGGCCAAAATGGTGCGCTGGCGTTCAATCTCATGCAACCGAATCAGCTCTTAGCTTTCAACGCACACGAGCCGAAAGGGGTGCAGGGCTTCAAGAGCATCAGCACGGTCCAGAAATATCCACCCCCGGCAATCATGCCGGCACCGAAGTTCACCATGGGCTGGGTTCGATCACACATTGCGGCTCTCTACAGCTTCCTTGATTCCATTGTGAACGACAGGATGCCGTCGCCGAACTTCCACGATGCGCTCAAACTTCACCATTTGATGGAGTCGATCTACAGGTCGGTAGAGAAGAAGGGTTGGACAAAGGTGTGATTTCAGACCAGAACCGGGGGGCAATCCTGTTGCTGGCGTGACGAAGCGATGCCGATGGAGGTCGGGAGCGGCCTGTCCATCCTTTCACGTTTTGTGTGCCCCGCCGCTTTCACGTTTCTTGTGTCCCGCCGTTTTTGGGCCGGGATGGGCGGGGTCGACGGGAGCTCCGTTCCACCATGGGAAGGAACCAAGGCTTAATAAGCAGGAGGAATACAGACACGTATGGCGAACACGTTCACTGTGCAGCGCAACCTCGACCTGCTCGGCCGATACCGGTATACCGAAATCCAGTTGATGGAATTGATGGGGAGCTGGGCGTACACGATGGTGGACCCGGAGATCAAGATTGGCTATGGCCGTCAGATGTTTCAGGACTCTGTCCATGCCGATCTCCTTGGGAAGCGCATCCCCGAGCTGAAAGGCCGTTCCCAACATTTCCATTCCATTCCACCGAGCGACGAGTTCGTGAAGTTGCTTGAGAAGATCTGGACTACGCAGGACGAGCTGCTCCGGATGGTTGCATTGTATCGTGTCCTCAAGCCTGAACTCATCAAAGTGTATCGCTACCACCTTGAGCACCTTGAACTCCCCGCGGATGAGCCCACCGCGTATATCCTGCGGCATATTGCCGACGAAGAGTACGATCATGTGGAGTGGGCTGACAAAGTGATAGACCGGCTCGCTGCGACGTCACGCCGCGGCGATGAAGCGGGGGCTTGGCAGAAGGAGCTGGAGGCAGACCTTCAGAAGGCAGGGGGAGTTTGGGGTGATGGGAAGAGACAGGGAACGTATGCGTTCACGAAGACGCACCCGCACAGCAAGCTGCCCGCCCGGGATTCACGCTGGAACATCATTGAGAAACCAGGGGAATTCACCGAGAAGAACTGGTCATTTGACACGACGGAGGGGAAACTGCACTTACTCCACGACCTGCTGAATAGCGAGTTTATCACTGTCGAGCGCATGGGGCGCATCCTCGCGGATTTCCCTGAAATACCTTGGCAGATGAAAATGGATATGGCTCGGCAGGCTTGGGATGAGGCACGCCATGCGGAGATCGTTCAACGCCGGTTGGAAGAGCTCGGGGGCCACGTTGGCATGTATCCGACCAGCTGCTTCGGCTGGGAGCAAGACGTCAACCGCCCCGACCCACTGGAGCGCCTCGCGCTCTCGAACATGACATTTGAGAGCGAGAGCTGCAAACACCTCCGCGACTGGATTGCGAAGGCGAAAGCAACCGGAGATACCAGGTCGCATCAGCTCGTGGATTTTCTTCTTGCCGATGAGGTCAACCATGTCCTCTATGGCATTCACTGGATCGATGAATTGACAAAGAACGATCCAGAGCGACGGAAGCGGGTGCTCGCGTATCCCGACCAAGTACTGGCGGATCAACACCCCGTTGGAGTGTATTTCAAAGAAACGATCAACGTTGAAACGTCAAAGAACATCTGAGGTTATTGAAAGAGGGACAATGAAAGTCGCACAATTTGAAGATTCGCAGGGCTTCTGCGTTGGTGTGCAGCTCAACGGCCGATGGATCAACTATTCCGATGCTGAGGCTGCGTATACATCGATCACACAACGAGTCGTCGTTGAGCCAACAACGACGATCCTTCAGCTTCTCGAGGAGGGAAGGTTCGATCCGCGCGAGTTCAAAGTCGTGCTGCAGTTCCTGCAACGGCACAAGCTCGTGGAGCAGTATGTGATCAGCAAGGAGGCTGTTCTCAAGGCGCCCATTTTGCGGCCTCCCAAAATCGTTGCTCTCGGGCTGAACTATGCGCTCCATGCCAAGGAAGGGCGTCTCGCGGTGCCGAAGGAGCCCATCATCTTCGCGAAAGCAGGCTCGTCGGTGATCGGGCCGGATGAGCCGATTCTGTTGCCTCGCGGATTAGGACGAATGGATCACGAGGTTGAGCTTGCAGTGGTGATTGGCCGTCGTGCAACTGAGGTCAAGAGAAGGGACGCGCTCGCTCATATTGCCGGTTATACGGTTGCCAATGATGTCACGGCTCGTGACCTTCAGTCCAAGGATATCGAGAGCAAGCATCCGTGGTTTCGGTCGAAGAGTTTCGACACGTTCACGCCACTTGGACCATGGATTGTGACGGCTGATGAGATCGGCTCACCCGTTCGTCTGAATCTCGAGTGTCGGGTGAATGGGAAGGTTCGCCAGAAAGCCAACACGGGCGACATGGTGTTCGATATTTCCAAACAAATTGAGTTCATTTCAAAATACATTACGCTTGAGCCTGGCGACATCATTTCGACAGGAACTCCGCAGGGAATTGGGCCGATCAAACGCGGCGACACGATCGTCTGCCGGATCGAGAAAGTTGGTGAGTTGAGGAACTCAGTCCTTAACCGATGAAGATCGATCGCATCACACTGACGCATGTTCGCATCCCGTTGGTTGAGCCATTTCAGATCAGCAGCGGAGAGGTAAGTGAGAAGGACGGAATCATCATAGGGGTCCACAGCGAAGGAGTCGTTGGGCATGGTGAGTCATCGCCGATGTCCGGAAGTTTCTATTCCGAAGAGACTCCAGAATCGGCGTGGGATTGTTTGGTACAGGAACTTATACCCCAGTTACTCCGAAAGAACCCCGATTCCGTTGAGGAGGTCAACACGATTGTCAACGAAGTTCCCGGAAACTTCTTCGCGAAAGCCGGCATCGAGACTGCATTTTGGGATCTTGATGCGCTCCGGTGCAAGATGCCGCTTTGTCAGGCGCTCGGCGGGGAGAGAGCGCAAGTGGAGTCCGGGCTTGCTGTCGGGATCTATCCGACGATTGGAAAACTGCTTTCCACCATTGAGCGCTATCTGGTGGAGGGATACAAAAGGGTCAAGATCAAGATCCAGCCGGGATGGGACATCGAGCCACTGCTTGCTGTACGCGGTGAATTTGGCCGAATCCCGCTCATGGTCGACGCAAACTGTGCATACAGCCAGAATGATCTCACACACTTACAAGCACTTGATGATTTTGAGTTGATGATGATAGAGCAGCCCTTGGCGAAGGATGATCTGGAGGGACACGCGAAACTTCAGGGGATGATCAAAACCCCTGTTTGTCTTGACGAAAGTGCGAAGGATGTGGTCGCAGTCCACAAGGCAATCGAGTTGAAAAGCTGCAGGATTGTGAACATCAAAATTCAACGCGTTGGTGGGTTAAGGAATGCAGTACAGATCCATGACCTCTGCAAGGCAGCAAATATTCCCGTTTGGGCGGGAACAATGCCTGAGCTTGGCATTGGAAGTGCTCAAACGATTCATCTTGCCACGCTCAGCAACTTCAAGTTTCCGACGGATGTTGAATCATCGCAGCGCTGGTTCGTTGACGATGTTATCGATCCGTTCATTGAAGTGCGGAATGGGATGATTGATATTCCGCAGGGCATCGGGAATTGCTACAGGCTGGACGAACGCAAGGTGCGGAAGTACAAGCTGCGGGAGGAGGAATTCGGGTAACTGAACTTTACCCTTTTCCTCTCTTAATCCCAATTGACAACATGGGGGCACGAAAAGCAGGAGATGGGACAGATGATTCCCTTCCCTCACAGGGAGGGCTCGGGTGGGGTCAAAAACCAAATTGATGAAGCGTGAAATCAGATCCAACGTACATACTCGTCATTCTTCTTCTTTCATTACTCACAATGAGTGCTTATTCACAAAATGCGAACTGGGTTGAGTCGACACTCTCCTCGCTGACGCTGGAGGAAAAAGTGGGTCAGCTCTTCGCTGCCGACCTGGTAGCGGTGTATTCCCACAAAGAGAGCCCCAGCTTCCTTCTCGCCAGGGAGCTCGTCCGCAGGTACCGCGTCGGTGGCTTTGTGATTGCCGGCGGAACCGTCACCGATATTGCCATCATGACCAACGAACTCCAGAGGGAATCAAAGACACCGCTGCTCATCAACGCTGATCTTGAGGCCGGTCTTTGGTACAATCACCCGTATCGCTGGATGCGAGGCAGGGGACCGGAACTGCCTCGGTACGTCCCGGGAGGGGGAACAGTGTTTCCTTCGTTAATGGCGATCGGTGCAACCGGCAACCCGCATTTTGCGTACGAGCTTGGCCGAATTACAGCACGGGAATCGCGCGCGGTTGGCATCCACTGGACAAACTCCCCCGTCGCAGATGTGAACAATAACCCGAAGAACCCGATAATCAACACGCGCTCATTTGGAGAGGATCCCGCGCTCGTGGCAAGGATGGTGGAGGCCTGCGTCCGAGGCCTGCAGGACGGGAACATGATGGCAACGCTCAAGCATTTTCCAGGCCATGGCGACACGGAAGAAGATACCCACATGAAACTTCCAGTCCTGCCGTTTGATGCGGCACGCCTGGATTCTGTCGAGCTTGTTCCGTTCAAAGCCGGAATCGCCGCTGGCGCCAAGGCGATCATGACCGCACACATTGCCTTATCGAGGATCGACTCCGTGAAGCGCCCTGCCACGCTTTCACCAGCAATTATCACAGGATTACTGCGGGGGAAACTTGGCTTTCAAGGGATCGTGATCACCGACGGGATGACGATGCAGGGAGTAACGGATCACTATAGTCCGGACGAGGCTGCCGTCCTTGCCATCCTCGCGGGGATCGATGTTCTTCTGGTCCCGGAAAACTTTGCCCAGGCGTACGACGGTGTCCTTCGTGCGATCAAGTCGGGTCGCATCAGCGAGGCTCGCATCGATGAATCGGTGCGGAGAATTCTCGCTGCGAAGGCATGGGTCGGGTTAGATCGGCAACGCCTTGTTGATGTGGAGAAGGTCTCAAGTGAGGTGGCGGCGCCGGAGTCTGAATCGGTTGCAGATTCAATGTTTAACAACTCCATCACACTCCTGCGAAATAAGGGTGGACTCTTACCCCTTTCGAAAAAGACGCGTGTGCAGATCGTCGTCGTAACGGACGAGCCAACCCTTCAAACGGGAGATGCCCTCAAGGAGATTCTCGAATCGCAACTCAAATCGGTCTCGCTCTTCCGCCTATGGAATGAGTCGTGCGGGGAGGCAATCGAGCGAGTGATGAAGTCGTCCAGCCAGGCCGATGTTGTCGTAGTCGGCGTGTATCTCTCCGTTGGATCATGGAAAGGTAAGCTGGGCTTTTCGAAGCAGTTGCAGCAATTCTTCTCCAAAGTCGCGAGAATGAGAAAGCCGGTCACCACCGTTGCATTCGGCGATCCATATGTATTAGGGGAAGTCCCGACAACAGACGTTATTCTGGCGGCCTACACCGGGTTAAGGCAATCCGAACAAGCCGTTGGGAGGGCGTTGATTGGCTCAATCGAGATCACGGGGAAGCTACCCGTGACGATTCCAGGGAAGTTCAAGTTAGGTGAGGGTGTTCACTTCCGATCATCTCAACGCACAAGAAAGTGACTATGTCGCTTACTACTTCATTTGTTGGCTTCACCCTTCAAAGCCCCGTGATGGTCGCGTCAGGCCCGGCGAGTCACGATGTCAATCAAATTCGACTTGCGGAAGAACAAAAAGCCGGTGCTATCGTGCTGAAGACTGCCTGTTCGGACAGATACGAGCATATGCGCTACTGGCCGAGGCCTCGGTACAAGTTGCTTGACTGGGACAAACAGATTGCCGGTCGCTCGAAGATGTTTAGCCTCTATTCGTATGAACAAGGGTACAGCGGAACGCTCGACGACTATTGGAACTTCATCAAAGCGTGCAAGGAGCACGCAACGATTCCGGTCATCGGCAGCATCTTCGCCGACGAGGCGAGGGATTGGGTGCAGATGGCCATCAAGGTCGAGCAGAGTGGCGCAGATGCGATCGAGCTTGACATTTCCTCGCCCCATCGACCGGGAAGCCTCGGTTTTGAATCGACATTTGTTGCAGCTATCGAAGGTGTTGTGAAGGGGGTGAAGGTTCCTGTCCTGGTCAAGCTTGCGCCAGGCCCCGAGGTCGTGCATCAATGTATCACCGCGCAGGAATGTGGTGCTTCGGCGGTGACGCTTTGTAATCGTGTCCGCGGATTCGATCTTGACATCGAAAGCCAGCGCCCGATTTTGCACGGTTACTTTGCGGGGGTAGGAGGACCCTGGGCCAAGTACTACACGTTCCGGCATGTCGCGGAAGCAGCTCAGGCCATCAAGATCCCGATCAGTGGAACAGGCGGCACGATGTCGGGTGAGGATGTCATCAAGTACGTTCTCCTCGGTGCCACGACGGTACAGATTCTCTCCGTCATTCTCGTCAATGGTTGGGAGTCGATCGCGCGCATCAATAACGAAATCGAAGACTATCTCCAACGGAAGGGACTGCAATCGCTGGATCAGATTCGCGGCAAGGCGCTGGAGGTGATTACGCATCCGGATGAAATCATTCGGTGGTCGGGCGAACCCAAATCCGGCGCGCGCAACGTGTGGAAAACCAAGACCTAAGCTCATAGATCATTGTAACATCATTATCTTGCATTGGCCTTTGTTTCATCGGGGCCATCCTTGATCCCGATAGCGTGATGGGTGGCCTGCTCTTGCCGGTGCGGTATCGAAAGTTTGAAAAGGCATGTGAGTTGAAGGGTGAGAGAACTCAATACGACAATGTCGACACCGAGCACAAAATACCCCGGTCTTAGTCCTCTTCCACCTCCTTTCGTGAGGGACTATCCTCCGATTGCACAGGTCGTGGAGGAGAAATGTATCGCCTGCGACCGCTGTCCGCCGCTCTGTTTTTTTGATGCGCTGATCATGGAGGATCGTCGCCATCACAAATACGAGCGCACAGCCGTGGTGATACCAGGGAATTGTACTGGCTGCGGGCTGTGCTTTGAGGCGTGCCCGGTCGACGCAATAATCTGGATGCCGGACAAGGAGCAGGTACGGCCTCATCCGAAATCGGCGCCTCCAACGGTGGAGGATCAAGATCTATGAGAGTGATTGACCTTACACACCCTATCAGCGGGGGAATGCCGGTGTATTTCCCGTGGCATCCAAAAACCGAGGTAGTGAAGACGGCGAACTACAAAGAGCATCGCTGTGAAGTCATCCGATTGACCATCGGGAGCCACAGCGGAACGCATATTGACGCGCCGAGCCACGTGTATGAAGGCATGCCAACGATGGATCAGTACGACCCACAGCTGTGGTTTGTAGACGCGCAGGTGCTCGATTTCACCGGTCGAGAGCCTCGCAAGGAAATCACCGAAGAAGAAATGCGAGCGAAGCTGAAGAGGAAGCGAATTGGCGTTGTGGTGAAGACTGGGTGGGATGCGTATTTTGGCAGGGAGGATTATTACGAGACGTATCCACCGATTTCAAACCGGGCAGCGGAGTTCCTGGCCGCGATGGAGATTCCCGTTCTTGCCGCCGACACGCCGTTCACGCTTGACGTTCATTACATTCTCTTGAAGAAGGGAATTCCTCTCATCACAAGTCTTAATCATACCGGTCAACTTCGAGAAGGAATGATCAAGCTGATCGCTGCGCCATTGCTGATCAAAGGTGGTGACGGTGCTCCAGCACGCGTACTGGCCGTGATCGAGTGAGGTCGAACATGGAACCGGTTGTCCGATTGCTTGCCGATCTCGTTGCAATTCCCAGCGTAAACCCGATGGGGCGATCGCGCAGTGGCAACGAATACTCAGAGCAATCGCTTGCTGAATTCATTGCAGCTTTCCTCAAGAAGCACTCCGTTGATAGTGAGTTACAGCAAGTCGGACCAAATCGACCCAACGTGATTGGCTACATCGATGCGAAAGCTTCACAGACGCTGCTGCTTGAAGCCCATCTTGATACTGTTCACGCGGATGGAATGACGATTGATCCATTCAGCCCGTTGATCCGTGACGATAAGTTGTTCGGACGAGGGTCGTGTGACACGAAGAGCTCGATCGCGGCCTTCCTGCAGGCGGTCATCAATGTTGTGCAGAGCCATCGGCAGCTTGAGTACAATACTCTCCTCCTGTTCGTCTCCGATGAAGAGTATCGCTTCACGGGAGCGATGCACGCAGCGCGCAACGGCTTGAAAGCGGATGCTGGGATCGCGGGGGAGCCGACGCAGTTAAGGGTTGTCAGGGCACACAAGGGTGTGACCCGATGGAGGATTGTCACGAAAGGCCTCGCTGCTCATTCGGCGTATCCCGATCGAGGGAAAAACGCCATCTACACAATGTCGAAGATCATCAAGAAGCTTGAGGACTATGCGGCTGAGCTGGCGTGCAAGAAAGGTCATCCGATGTTGGGGACGCCAACACTGAGCGTGGGTGTGATCGAGGGGGGTCAGGCTGTGAATATCGTCCCCGACAAATGCTGGATTGAAGTTGACCGACGTACGCTGCCGGGTGAAAGCATTGAGATTGTTCTGGATCCTGTAAGGGATCTTCTTCGGGATCTTCCTGACTGGGATTTCGAATCCCCTTATCTCTCGGTAGCTGGAATGGAGGTGGCCGCAGACTCCCATATCGTGCAGACCCTTGCTCGCTCAATCAACGATGCTCTCGGTTCGGTGACAATTGAAGCGGCTCAGTATGCAACCGACGCAGGGATCTACAATGGGGTCGGCATACCGACGGTGGTGTTCGGGCCCGGGGATATCGCGCAGGCGCACACGGGCGCCGAGTTTGTCGAGCTGCAGCAAGTCCGTCAAGCCGTCAACATTATTCAGAGGCTTCTGGCACCATGATTCTTGGCTTGGATATTGGAGGAACAAAGACGGCGGTTGTCCTGGGTACTCGCCGTGGTGAGATACACTGGCGAAAGCAATTCGCCACAGCACCGCGCCGAGGATTCCAGGCTGTTCTCGAGGAGCTCACGACAACGATGCGGGAAGGAATGGGGCAGTCACCCGATCCCGTTGAGGCAATTAGTGTCTCGATAGGCGGACCGCTGGATGTCCTTCGAGGAGTAGTCAAGTCTCCGCCTAATCTGCCGGGATGGGACAACATTCCTCTCAAACGCCTGCTGAAGGATCGATTCTCGCTTCCCGTGTATGTGGAGCACGATGGCAACGCGGGCGCGCTGGTGGAATTCTATTTTGGGGCGGGGAGAGGTTGCCGCAATCTCGTTTTCATTACCATGGGCACAGGATTTGGGGCGGGGCTCATTCTCGATGGGAGGCTGTATCGCGGAACGAACGATACCGCCGGCGAAATCGGTCACATTCGAATAGCAGAGGATGGCCCGCTCTGCTATGGTAAGGCCGGATCGCTGGAGGGGTTCGGAAGTGGAACGGGGATCGCGAAGTTGGCTCACATCATGTTCCCTGCCTTGTGGAGTGAATCGACAACCGTCGCAGAACTCTACTCTGCCTACAACGATGGTTTGGAGGAAGCGCGTCGGGTTTTCGAGCGCGCGGCTCTGTACATCGGCCGTGGGTTTGCGATACTTGCTGATTTGCTCAACCCGGAGCGCATCATCCTCGGCGGTATCGGCATGCGAATCGGAGACGCATTCCTGCAGACTGCGGAAAGAGTCTTCCGTGAAGAAGCTTTGCCGCAGACTGCTGAAGTGTGCCGGATTGTTCCCGCGCAGCTCGGCGAGGCGATCGGCGATGTTGCGTCGCTTTGCGCAGCGCTGGATCAAGGGGGGTTGCTGCAACCTTCATGAGTGGACCTCGCCCGTTCTCTCTTAGGAAAAGGTCAGAATGAGGTCATATATCAACTTCATTTCATTCTCAGCGAAATCACAATGAAGACATTTCTCTCAGCATTTCTACTCTTGATCGGCATCCATGTCGCCTTCTCCCAAAAATCTCTCTACTTGGAAGAAATCAAAAGGGCTGCTGAGAAAGGATGGAGCGATTATCCCGCTCTCATCGAGCAGTGGAAGAAAGACTACAAGCCCAGCGTGCTGTGGGGGTACAATTCACCCGGCTATCCGGTTTACCTTGCTGGCACACTTGCGTTCCTGTACGAAGAGACCAAAGAGAAAACATATGCACGGAGGGCCGCGGAGCTTCTCGTTTCGTATGGCGACCTGCGCAATGCCTATCCAAAAGACTACTGGAAGACGCGCGCGGAGTACGCAAAGGGGATTCCAGCGATCGCCAATTTCTTCTTCATGCCGCCGTATGTCCGCGCCTACATGAGAATTCGCGACAGCGGGGTGTTTGATGCAACAATGAAGAAGAAGGTTGAAGAGGATCTCGCGGGAAGCGCGGACGTCGTTTTCTATTTTCCCGAGTGGGGTACACACAATCGGGCGATGCTTCGCGCTGAGGCGCTCATGTATGCTTCATTGGCTTTGCCGAATCATCCAAACGCGGGCAAGTGGAAACAGATGGCAGAAGTGCTGGCAAACGACAATCTGAAGCAGTGGGAAATCGAAGATGCGACCGTGTA
>CAZTKU010000077.1:0-12535 GCA_964614245.1 uncultured Ignavibacteriaceae bacterium | reverse complement strand
AAAAAGCCATCTTCGGTTCGAAGATGGCTGTGTCAGAAGAGGGAGATCATGCTATCAGTGTGACCTACCAACTTGGTCAATGGGATGCCGATGCGTGTTTCCCATCGCCTTGAACTCGGTCGGGCTCATGCCCGTGATTTTTTTGAATTGATTAGAAACATGTGCGACGCTGCTGTACCCCATCTTGTACGCAATCTCACTCAAGCTTAGTTCACCATACTTGAGCAGTTCTTTGACATGCTCGATCTTCTGGAGGATGAGATACTGTTCAATCGTCAGGTTCTCCACGGAAGAGAAGAGCGTCGTCAGGTAATGGTACTCAAGCCCCACTTCCTTTGCGATAAACTCCGAATCTTTCAGCTTGATCGCATTCTTTTCATGGTCATTCTGCGCCAGCTTCAGCGCGGCGTGTTTGACCTTCTCGATGATCCTGGCCCTCTTGTCCTCGATCAGCTCGAAGCCGTTTTCTTCCAGGACCGCACGGATCCGCTCTATAGGGAGGTTATCCGAACTGGCAGAGACAACGACTTCACCCAGGACGACGCTTCGCACGTCGAGGCCAAGCCTGGTCAACTCCTCCCTGACAACCTTGATGCATCGTGGGCACACCATGTTCTTGACATAGAGCGTGGTAGCTAGCGTCTTCTTCGCTGTAGGTTTGCGCGCTGACATACCGGATGTAAAATCAAAACCCTCCTGCGCGAGGCTGAGGAGGGGAAGAGCTTTTGAATACCCTGATTTGCGCTGAAGGTCAGACAGGTCCCGAAGGGAGGGCTTCGTCAAATGTATGACCCGCGAGGACGGGTCTGCTACCAGCGCCGCGGGGCGTTGCGGACGCTGCGGACGGTATCGCGAGCGATGAGGAGTTCTTCGTTCGTCGGTATGACGAACAGCTTCACGCGGCTGCCTGGTTTGCCCGTCTCGCCCTCCTTGCCGCCAACGAGCTGAGCGTTTACCTCTTCATCGATCTCGATGCCCAGCCATTCAAGACCCTTGCAGATGCGCTGACGTATCGGCGGAGAATTCTCACCTATGCCGCCCGTGAACACGATGGCGTCGGCTCCCGACATTTCTGCCAGATACGCGCCGACATACTTCTTCACTCGTAAACAGAACATGTCGATGGCAAGTTTCGCGCGCCGGTCTTCGTGTTCCTGTTCTTCTGCCAGAAGGTCTCTCATGTCATTCGTGAGTCCGGAGATGCCGAGCAGTCCCGACTGCTTATTAAGGAGCGCATCGATTTCAGTGAGGGACATTGCCTCCTTGTGCGAGAGAAATTCGATCACAGAAGGATCGATATCGCCGCCGCGGGTTCCCATGACCAATCCCTCGAGCGGCGTGAGGCCCATAGAGGTGTTGATCGAGACTCCGCGCTTGATGGCGGTGGCGGAGCATCCGTTTCCCAGGTGCAGAGTGATGATGTTGGTGTTCTCGAGGTCTTTTCCCGTCAGCTGCCTGTACCGGAAGGCAACGTACCGGTGAGAGGTTCCGTGAAATCCATATCGACGGATCTTGTGACGGCGGTAGAGCTGGTACGGAATGGCGTAGAGATACGCCGTTTCCGGTATCGTCGAATGGAACGAAGTGTCAAACACCGCCACCTGCGGTACGCCGGGGCCGAGAAGGTCGATGGCAGCCTTGATTCCTTTGAGGTTCGCCGGGTTGTGCAGAGGCGCAAGGTCGATGCAGTCTTCAACTCCCCGAATCACGTTCTCGTCAATGATGACGGACTTCGTGAATTTTTCGGCACCATGCACGACACGGTGGCCTACGGCGTGAATGTCGGCAAGTGACCGGATGCCGGGAATTTGGGCCTCGGACGAAATCATCCATCGAACGACATGATCGAGGGCAGCGCGGTGGTCACGCAACGCTAACGCCTGTTTCAGCACCGGCTTGCCCGTCGATTGCAGCGTCACGAGCGCCTGGCTTCCGATGCGTTCAACGAGACCCTTGGCCTTCTGTTGGTCGGCGTTCTTGTCGATGATGTCGAGATCGGTCTCGATGATCTGGAACTTCAGTGAAGAACTTCCGCAGTTCAGAACGAGGATATTCATGTCAGAAGGAATAAGTCAAGATGAAAAGTGAAATATGATGGTACACGGTTTTGTTACGCTTCCAAACTAAAGCTTTATTCGGGGAAACTCAAGACGGTCTATTTCCCTTTTCCAATTTTTGAGGTATCTTCTCAACAATAATATTAACCGGAAAGAAGCCACGCGCAAGCAAATCGTGTCCTCACCCTCGTGGCGTTCTCATTCTTGACTGTATCACCATCCTCGGCGTACGACTATTTCAGCCCTGTTGAAATTGCAGATGAGTCCTCTTCAGCGAAGAGCGGGATTGGGATCCCATGCAAGGGGCGAAGAGGAAATGAGAGAGTGAAGAAGAGGGAGAGGGGTAGGAAGGAATCTCGAAATTACCCTGTTGGAGGAAGGAGCATTCGAGAGCTGAGCGAGGTTCACCACTGCCGTGGCTGAATTTTGTGCGTGAGAACAACTGAAGGTGCGAAATGCCCACGAAAATCAACCTCAAGCAAAAATTCTCTCTCTTCAACGATCGCTGGAGTCCGAAGATTGTGGGAGAACTGAACGGCCAGTATATCAAGCTCGTCAAGGTCAAAGGTGATTTTCAGTGGCATCACCATGAGAACGAAGATGAAATGTTCCTCGTCGCGGGAGGTTCCTTCACGATGAGACTCCGCGACGGAGACATCGTGCTGAAGGAGGGGGAATTCATCATTATCCCGCGCGGAGTGGAGCACTGCCCCGTCGCAGACGAGGAAGCACACATTCTGCTCTTCGAGCCGAAGACGACGTTGAATACAGGTAATGTTGTGAGTGAAAGAACGGTGGATCATCTCGCTTGGATATAGCAGGCCACGGGCAGGGAGTCAGGGTGCAGGGGGGATCGGGAGAGCGGGAGAGAAACTCTCCTCATCCCCGGTGTTCCTCCGCTACCAGAGCCTTTGACGCGTAATCGAATTCGCACGAATGAAGAAGTTCACACTCAAGCAACTCCCAACCGATAATCTCCATCTTGTCCATCCGCAGCGGTTCCGGATCGATTACAAGAAGGAACTGAACGCCGCGCAGTACGAGGCAGTCACGTCGGTGAACGGCCCGCACCTGATCATCGCGGGGGCGGGCACGGGCAAGACGCGCACGATCGTCTACCGCGTCGCATACCTAGTTGAGCTCGGTGTCAGGCCGGACGGTATCCTGCTCCTGACGTTTACGCGGAAAGCAGCACAGGACATGCTGCGGCGCGCAGCCATCCTGCTGGACAGCCGCTGCGAGCAGATCGCGGGAGGGACCTTCCATTCGTTTGCCAACGGCGTGCTGAGGAAGTTTGCCGCGCAGCTTGGGTACGAGTCAAACTACACGATTCTCGACCAAGGCGACGCGGAGGATGTGGTGAATCTCATACGGACGAGACTGAAATTCGACACGAAGGAAAAGCGTTTTCCGCGGAAGGAGACTCTGTACGACCTTTACAGCCGGTGCGTCAACACGATCACTCCTGTGAAGGACCTCCTCGCCAGGGATTATCCGCACTATCTGGAACTGGAAGCTGACGTTCAGACGGTGCATAGTGCGTACGTGCAGTACAAACACCAGCATAATCTGATGGACTACGACGATCTGTTGGTCAACTTCGCGCTCTTGTTGAAGAAGAACGATTCGGTCCGTGCGCTCCTCTCCGACCGCTACAAATACATTATGGTGGACGAATACCAGGATACCAACCGGATACAGGCGGAGCTCGTGAAGCTCCTGGCGTTCAAACATCAGAACGTGATGGTAGTCGGGGATGACGCCCAGTGTATCTATTCGTTCCGCGGCTCAACGATCGACAACATCATAGTGTTTCCGAAAGAGTTCAAGGACTGTAAGATCATCAAGCTGGAGGAAAATTTCCGGAGCACACAACCGATACTGAATCTCGCCAATGAAATACTGAAGAGAAGCGCGGTGATAAATGAAAAAGGAAAAGGCAAAAAATAGTAATGATGGGTCAGAATTCAGAAAACAGAATCCAGGAGACAGAATCCGTACGGCATCATTCTCCATTCTCAATTGTCATTTTTTCATTTTGAATCTTAATTTTTGAATTGAGATATGTATTACAAGGAGCTTTACACTCGCAAAGCAGGCGGTAGTCTTCCGCATCTTGTCTCCACGGAGAACGAGAACATGCAGTCGCGCTACGTGGTGCAGAGGATCCTTGAGTTGCGCGAGCAGGGAATTCCGCTCGAGGAAATTGCCGTTCTATTCCGTTCCTCTTATCACTCCTTCGATCTTGAGGTCGAACTCACGAAGGCAAATATCCCTTTCGTCAAGTTCGGTGGATTCAAGTTTATCGAGACGGCGCATGTCAAAGACATTGTTGCATACCTGCGCGTGCTGGTAAATCCACGGGACGTCGTCTCCTGGAATCGCATCTTGCTCCTTATCGACGGCGTTGGCCCAAGGACGGCGGAGAAGGTCATTGATGACATTCTGAAGCGCAGGGTTGCCGTGCCATCTGGCGGCACTGAAGTCCTGCCAAGTACACGCTTTTGGATGCAGTTCAATGATTACTCCGGAAATATTCAGAGGATGTTCGAGATGCTGAAGCAGATTGCTTCGCCCAACGTGGACCCCGCGGAGAAGACGTTTCAAATTCTTGAATACTATGAGCCGATTCTCCGCGCGCGCTACGATGACCATCAGAAGCGCAAGAAGGACCTGGAGATGTTCCAGAACATCACGGAGCGGTACAGGGACCTCGATTCGCTCCTCACCGACCTTGCACTGGAACCTCCGAACGAGAGCATTGTTGACGTAGAATCACCCGGACCCGAAGACGAATATCTCACGCTCTCGACAATCCACAGTGCGAAGGGGCTGGAATGGAATTCCGTCTTCGTCATCTACGCGCTGGAGGGGAGATTCCCGGCAATGCATGCAGTGGCGAGCGATGAAGAGATGGAGGAGGAGCGCCGGCTGATGTACGTCGCCTGCACAAGAGCGAAGGAGAACCTCTTCATCACCTACCCTATGAACATCTACGACCGTGAGAGCGGGTTGATTCTGACCAAGCCGTCCAGGTTTATCGAAGGGATCGGCGAGCATCTCCTCGAGCCGTGGGTCGTCGAGTGAAACCCGATCACATTTCGCTCCTACGGAGCTCGGACGACATTTTTGGGAATTTCTCATGACATTGCGCTCCTAACGGAGCGCATCGAGCGTGATCAGCATTTTGCATCCACTGAGCTTCGCCAGAACTTTTGTGGGTCTCAAAACACAGCGCTCCGATTGGAACGCTACCACGCAGAACAAAATAGGATCGCAAGTAGATCCGGCAGTCATTATTACGCCCATGGCGACGCTTGCGGCGTACCAGACGCGACATGCCTGACGCGTCCGGCAACAGTCTGTCTAGGGCAAGACCCGCGCGAGCCCCGATAGGGGCACATTGTTATAGATATATCCAAGCAGAGACGGGGAGCTCCGTCAGGAGCGTCATCACAATGGCTAACACATACACGCAGATCTATATTCACATTGTATTTGCTGTGAAAGGGAGGGGGAATCTCATCCGAAGGGAATGGAAAGAGGAACTGCACAAATACATTACGGGAATCGTGCGCAATGAGAAGCAGAAGTTGATTGCCATCAACAGCATGCCAGATCATATCCATATGCTCGTCGGGCTGAAGCCAGATATTGCGCTGTCCAATCTCGTTCGTGATGTGAAAGCGAATTCCTCTCGATTTGTCAATGAGAAGGTGTGGGTGAGAGGCAAGTTCAACTGGCAGGAAGGATTTGGAGCTTTCTCCCATTCACATTCTGAGTTAGACAGGGTTATCCGATATATCCAGAATCAGGAACAGCATCATTCAAAGAAATCGTTCACTGGAGAATACACGGATATGCTGAAGGAATTCGACGTCGATTTCGATGGAGAATACATTTTTGAGAAGGTTAATCGGGAATGACATTTCGCTCCTACGGAGCTCGGACGACATTTTTGGGAATTTCTCATGACATTGCGCTCCTAACGGAGCGCATCGAGCGTAATCAGCATATTGCGCCCACGGAGCTGGTTCGATTCTCTTTCCCTATCTCGAGACATCGCGCTCTTAGCAGAGTACTATCGAGTCAAATGATCAATGACGCGTAAACCGGATATCATCTATCTTGATCGCAACGAGAACCTGTACGGGCCTGCGCCGAAATGCTTCGAAGCTCTCCGATCCGTTGGAATCGAAGAACTGAGCGTCTACTCGCGTGATTTTACGCGGGGAGTCAAAAGCAAGCTCTCCGAACGGCTTGCAACTGAGCTGAAAATCCCTGAGCAGCAAATCCTCCTCAGCGAAGGGAGCGAAGACATGCTCAAGCAAGCCGTGCATTGCTACCTTGGCCCCGGAGAGAAAATGCTCTGTCCGGCGCAGTCGTGGTGGTACTACCAGAAAGTCGCTTCCGAAGTCGCGGGTGAGACGATCACGTATTTCCTCAAGCAGGGGGAAGATTCGTACTTGTACGATGTTGACGAGCTCATTGCCCTCTATCAGAAAGAATCCCCGCGCGTCGTGCTCATCGCTTCCCCGAATAATCCAACGGGCAACTCCTTCCCGGATGAGGATCTCAGGAGGCTGACGGAAACATTTCGCGAAAGCATTGTGGTCCTCGACGAAGCCTACTGGGGGTTTGCGGAGAAGCCGAATGAACATATCGCGGAGCTCGTGGGCCGATATCGCAATCTTGTCGTCCTCAGGACATTCTCAAAGTACTACGCTCTCGCCGGTGCTCGTATCGCCTTCGCCGCTGTCGGTGCAAGTCTCAGCCGGCTGACGAAATTCGCATCGCGATATCTTGGCTACAATCGTCTTTCCGAAGTTCTTGCGCTTGCTGCGCTGGATTCGTCGGCGTACTACGAACGAATCGGTGAGCAGATGCGCACGGACCGTCAGAAATACTATGATATCTTTGCGCGGCGTCCGGGCTTTCGATGCTACAAATCGAATGCGAATTTCATTCTGGTCAAGATCCCGGCTGAGCTCAAGGCCCCGCTTCAAGCGTACCTCGACGAACAGGGCATTGTCATCAAGTTTTTCTCGGAGTTGGAATTCATCGACTGCATCCGCATCACGCTCGGCACAAAAGAGCAGAACCAGCGAGTGCTGCGAGCGCTTTCAGCTTTTCTGCAAACACACAAAGCCAGCGGGGTGTCGGCGTGAAGTGCATCATTCTTGCCGCGGGCACGGCAACCCGCATGAGACCACTCACGGATTCAATACCCAAGTGCCTTCTCCCCGTCGGTGGAAAGCCGATCCTGCAGCGCATACTTGAGCATGTGTCGAACGCGGGAATTGACACAGTCGGTTTGGTGCTTGGATACAGGGCTGATGAAGTGCGTGCGCTGGTCAGGAAGCAGTTCCCGTTTCATCGCATTCGTTTCATTGTCAACCCGAAGTTTGACGCCACCAACAACGCCTTTTCGCTGCTCATGGCGCGGGAGTTCTATATGAGCGAAGCGCGGAGGAACGCACCGCTTCAAGAGCTACTGTTGTTGGATGGTGACATCGTCTTCTCTTCCCGGCTCCTTCCGTACGTGCTGTCGCAGAAGTCGTCGAACCGGATCGCCGTGCGGGTGAAGGGAAAACACGACGACGAAGAAATCCGCGTTACAGTCAATCCACAGAACGATATTCTTCTGATCGGCAAGACGCCGGCGCTGGAGGAGACGTACGGTGAATCCATTGGCATCGAGCTCTTCTCTCCTGAGAGTGCCGAGCTGCTGTTTGAGATTCTTGAGCGACGCGTACGAGAAGGTCACGGCCGGACGGAGTTCTATGAAGCATCGTTTCAGGAAGTGATCGATCGAGGGGTCGCAATCAAGGCCATTGACACAAGCGACTACCCCGCAGTGGAAATCGACACACTGGCAGACCTTGAGTTCGCCGAGAGAGTCATCGTGCCGCTCATACAAGAGTGAGTTTGGTTCAGATGCAGTCTCTTGAGTAGTGCCGAATGGTCATGTACGAGTACAGAAAGTCCCTTAAGTCGAACGTCTCAGACGAGCTGGTCAATACCTACGCGCTCCGGCCGATTGCCGGCCTGATCGTCTGGATGCTCTACCGGACTCCTATTACACCGAATCATGTAACCGTCGCCTCTACGATCGCGGGGCTTGTTGCCGCCGTGTTTTATCTTCGTGATCAAGCACTTTCGACCGCGCTCGCCGGGCTTCTGGTGACGCTCAAGGATGTGCTGGATTCCGCCGACGGTCAACTCGCCAGGGCAAAGCAGCAGTACTCACGAACTGGGAGATTCCTGGATTCGATTGGGGATTTTGTGGTTAATGTTGCGGTATTTGGCGCTATCGGCTGGGTGCTCAGCACTTCGAGCGGCAATCCGTGGATGCTGCTTCTTGCTTTCCTTGGATTGGTCGGCATCACACTTCGGGTTTCGTATCACGTGTATTATCAAACCTCCTTCCTTCATCTTGAGGAAGAATACCAAATCAACCGGCTGACGGAAGAGCTCACGGAAGAAGATCTCAAGAGCGGCCGACTGACGCTGTCACTCCAGCGCGCCTTTCTGGCAATCTACGGTTGGCAGGATCGGTTGATGGTTCGGATCGATCTCTGGTGCAGAAGAGGTCGGGATGCTCGAAAATTCCTCGCCCCTTGGTATTCGGATACCGTGGGTCTGCGTCTATCGGGATTGCTGGGCATGGGGACCGAGTTGTTCGTGCTGACGCTTTGCTCGGTGTTCAATCAGCTCGTGTTGTATCTTTATCTGAACCTTGCCATAATGAATGGAATTCTTCTCGTTTCGCTCATGTATCGGCGGCAATTTCTCTTCAACAAACTCTCTGGAGACTCACCATGAAATCACTCTCTCTCATCCTCATCATTCTGGTCTCGTCAGCCCTCGTCCGCGCGCAGGTGCCAGGTGAAACCAACAATCGCGTTCTTCTGCCTAACGGGTGGTGGCTCTCGCCTGCCGGTGAGCAAATCCGGCTCGGCGATTTCCCATTGAACGCAGCCCTTTCCGAGGACGAACGATACCTGGCAATTACGCACAGCGGGCAATCCAAGGCAGAATTGATGCTGGTGGATGTGAAGCAAAGAAGAGTCACACAGTCGATCAACCTCAAGGACAGTTGGCTGGGAATCAAGTTTGCGGGAAACAAACTCTTCGTCTCCGGGGGATATCAGAATTGCGTGTACACTTTTGCACTTCGGACTGGAATGCTCACGCCCGAAGACACAATCAGGTTTGGTGAGGGAAAACAAAAACACGAGGGGGCGGCTGCCGGACTGGATGTTCACCAAAACAGGCTTGCGGTGGTATTTCGGGGAGATAGCACGCTCCGTTACTGCGACCTGCTCACGAAGAAGCAGGAAGCTGTCAGGCTCGACGGCATGCCCTACGCGTGCAAGTTTCTAAAAGATGGATCAATCATCGTTTCGATCTGGAGCTCCAAGAAGGTCGGGGTGTTCAAGGGGACGAGACTCGTTTACGAATGCGCCACCGGCGATCACCCGAATGAGGTCATCACATCGACGGATGGACGCTATGCCTACGTGGCCTGCGCGAATGACAACACGGTGACCATTATCGATTTGTCGAAGAAGACAGCGGTCGCCTCCATTTCGACAGCGATCCATCCGGATGCTCCGGAAGGTTCCACGACGAATTCCGTCGCACTGGTGCCCGGCCAGAAGACCCTTCTTGCCGCGAATGCGGACAACAATTCTCTCACGGTCGTTAACCTCGACGATCCTCTCCATCCAAGGCCAGTCGGCTTTATTCCGGTCGGTTGGTATCCGACAAAGGTGCTCGTCCTCAAGAATAAGACGGTGCTGGTGCTCAATGGCAAGGGGGGACGCTCGATGGCGAATCCGAAGAAACAGTACATCGCCAGCCTGTTTGATGGATCGCTTTCTCTCTTTCGCTTCCCCAACAACACGAAACTTGCCGAGCATACGAAGCAAGTGTACAACAATACGCCGTATCAACAAGCGCGTCTCCTGACAACGGCCTTCACGGGGGAGAGTCCAATCCCGAGGGAGGTCGGCCAGCCATCGCCCATCAAACACATTCTCTATATCATCAAAGAGAATCGGACGTACGACCAGGTGTTCGGCGATATGCCCGAAGGCAACGGTGACACCTCTCTCTGTCTGTTCGGCGAAGCTGTCACGCCCAATCATCACAAGCTCGCGCGTGAGTTTGTTCTGTTTGACAATTTCTACGTGAATTCTGAAGTGAGCGCTGATGGACACAACTGGTCCACGGCGGCGTATGCGACTGACTATGTCGAGAAGACGTGGCCGACAAGCTACGGCGGACGGGGCGGTCACTACGACTTCGAGGGCGAGCAACCCACAGGGAGACCGAACGCAGGATACCTTTGGACGATGTGTGGCAAGCGCAATGTGAGCTTCAGAATGTATGGCGAGTTTGTCGATCCCGCTGAGCCGAACGGAAAGCCGGCAAAGCCTCGCGAACCCAGCATCGGCAACAACTTTGCGCCGCACTATCGTGGATGGGACTTGGATTATTCAGACGTTGATCGCTTCAAGGAGTGGGAGCGTGAATTCAGTGAGTTTGAGCGAAACGGCGACCTCCCGAGCCTGTCTGTCATGCACCTGCCGAACGACCACACGGCGGGAACGCGAAAAGGTGCTCTGACACCAAAAGCGTACGTGGCGCAAAACGACTACGCGCTCGGGTTGATTGTCGAGAGAATCTCCAGGAGCAAATACTGGAAGGAGATGGCGATCTTCGTTGTCGAAGATGATGCGCAGGACGGCCCCGATCACGTTGACGCGCACCGATCGGTTGCGCTGGTCATCAGCCCCTTCACAAAGCGGCATGCAGTTGACCACACGCTCTACAGCACGACCTCGATGCTCAGGACCATGGAGCTCATCCTCGGGCTTCCGCCGATGAGCCAACACGATGCGGCTGCAACACCGATGTTCAACGCGTTGACGCTGTCTCCTGACCTGTCACCCTACACGGTGGAGGAGCCGAGGATTGAGTTGAACGCAAAGAACAGAGAGGGAAGCTATGGCCAGTCGTTGATGGAGAAGTTCAACCTGAAACGGCAGGATGCCGTGCCCGACCGCGCATTCAACGAGATCGTATGGCGGGCGGTGAAAGGAACGCCGATGCCCGCGCCACGGTACTCTATTTTCTCACGAGCGATGCTCGAGCAGGATGATGACTGAGATCAGGCGGTCTCTTCAGCGGGGTAAGTGATGGAGGGGAGCGCAGAGATGTCGCGACGAGAGGTATTCAACCAAAAAGGCTCATTGATTCTTGAGAGTGTTATTTTCTCTTTCGAGAATCTCTCAGTTGCCTGAAGCGTTTCAGCTTGCCCTTGATCGTGGCGAGAAGGGTTTCGTCGGAAAACGGCTTCGTCAGGTAGTCGTCGACGCCAAGCTCTTTTCCTGTGCGGATTAAGACCTCGTCTGTCAGTCCGCTCAGGAAGATGAAAGGGATGTCGTGGAGACGGTCGATCTCGCGTACCTTCTCATAGAAGGTGAATCCCCCCATCGTTGAGGTTTCAAGATTGATGTCAGAAATGATGAGGTCCGGGGTCTGTAGCTTGAGGTATCGGTACGCGTCATCGGACGTTGTGAACGGTTTGATGAAGTATCCCGCTTCCTGCAATGTCTCGGTGACCACATTCAGCAGGCGCACATCATCGTCAATGATGAGTAGAGTTGCCGGCTGAAGACCCGATCGGATCTGCCAAAGGATCTCTGCTTCGATTGCGTCAAATTCCTCAGGAGAAATCTTGAACCGTTTTCGAAGGTCGGCAAGCTCGCTGGAGTGTTTAGGAGTAATCGACCCTGAGGACCACGCCTCTTTGAACGCCAAGAGATAAGACTCGCGCTGCGCTTCTTTGGTCAGCGTGGTGTGTTCTTCAATGGATATGCTGAGGTCCCAACGAAGCTGTTTCAGGGTGGATTCTTCCAATGGTGTCGTGGCTCCATCCTGCCATGCTTTGATGAGCTCTGCCTTGTACTTGGCGAGTGCATCGGCGTGTGCAGCTACGCTCTCTCGATTCTTGCGACTTTCCTCCTCCCGCTTATGAAGCTCTTCTTCAGCCGCCCTGAGCTCTTCCTCGAGCTGTTCCAGTGATGGCCGCTGTTCCTCTTTCTTCTGCGGCTCGGGCTGCTTCTGTTTCTGTTCGGCTGCCTTTTTGGGAGCCTCCTCTGTTGGTTTCCGCGCTTCCTCTTCTTCCTGCTTCCCGCGCAATTCTTCATCACGCTTTCGGGCTGCCTCTTCCGCCTGCTGGCGAGTTTTCTCCTCTTCTTTGTGGTGCTCGTGTTCCTCCTTCAAATGCGCCAGTCGCTCCTCGTAAGCGAAGATATAGACATTCTTCGGATCGATCTCTTTGGCAAGGATGATTTCGCGCATTGCCTGATCAATCTCCCCTGCGCGAATGAGACGATCCACGCGTTTGAGGATCTCGCTGACTTTCTTTTTTACATCATCACGAGGAGTGAGGTCCGACATACGGG
>CAZTKU010000076.1:11346-12541 GCA_964614245.1 uncultured Ignavibacteriaceae bacterium | reverse complement strand
TGCGAACCAGACCAGGTGTTTGAGTGAATTTCTCATAAGATCTCCCGAATAGAAGTGGTCTTTCGACACTCAGAAGTTTGTCATAGCTCTTCCGGCCGTCGCGCACTGCTCAAATATACAAGTTTTCCCTCAATTTGCATAATGTTTTTTCGGTCAGTGAGAGCACGATCACATGGCTCTTTCCACCTGACTTCCCTGAGCGTTTTGGCGGCGCATGCTCACCGGACACGCTCACGGCCGCAATCAGACATCTCATCGAGGGGATTCTGAGAGGTGCTCAAAGGCTTTGTCCATGCTGGCGTGGGTACCGACCAGCACCAATGTGTCTGCTGGCATCAAGCGAAAGTCGGGGGGAGGATTCACGATGGGTTTGTCTCCACGGACCACAGCAACGATATTGGCGTCAGTTTTCGTGGCAAGGTCCAGTTCTCGCACGGTTTTCCCGGCCGCAGTTGTGCCATCGATGACGAGAAAAGTGTCCGCTGTACCTGCTGCGAGGAACTGCGCTACTCGTTCCAATCCGCGGGATGTCTGGGGCAATCCACGAAGCATGCTGTAGTTCTCATCGCGGATGACCTTGATCTGGGCGTTGACGACATTGCGAGGAATTCGGTATTGTTCGAGAACACGTGTGAAGATCTCGATGGAGGTCTCGAACTCTTCTGGTATGACCTCGTTCGCTCCCGATTTCTCGAGCTCGTCGACCTCCGAAACGAGTCGCGTTCGGACGATGACGTACAGTTTCGAATTCAACGACCTTGCGAGGCGCACCCCGGTCCTGGTTGCGTAAGGATCGGAAATGGCGAAGACAATGAGCCTTGCGTGCTCCGTGTGACAGCGACGCAGGATCTCCTTTCGCGTGATGTCTCCGAACACGACGGGATGCCCTTCTTCACGGAGCTGCCGGACGAGCTCGCTGTCCGATTCGACGACGACGTACGGTATGCCTGTTTCACCCAGCACCCTGACGACGTTGCGTCCGTTAACCCCGAAACCAACGACGATGACGTGATCATCCAACGCACGGCTCGGGCCCTGTTCATCGTACCCGAATCTCAAGAACGGAAGGATGTTCTGTGTGCGTTCCGCAAAGGCCGGAGCCGACGCGATGAGAGGAGGAGAAACAAGCATCGTGAAGATCGAAGCGCTCAAGAAATGTTGGTAGGCAAGAGCATCGAGCAATCCCGCGGACTGT
>CAZTKU010000076.1:0-11336 GCA_964614245.1 uncultured Ignavibacteriaceae bacterium | reverse complement strand
TATCGCCAGCACAAACGAAAACTCTCCGATCTGAGCCAGGCTGACGGCGGCGATGACCGATGAGCGAAACGAGAGCTTCAGGAGAAATCCCACGAACAGAACTACGCATGCCTTGAGAATGAACATTCCCACGCCGACGCCCAGAACGGAAAGAGGGTTTTCGAGGACAAAGCGCAGATCGAGCAGCATACCCATGGAGATAAAGAACAGGCTCGCAAACAGATCGCGGAATGAGACAACCTCTGCGACGACTTCGTGACTATACTCGGATTCAGAGATGATGAGGCCTGCGATGAATGCTCCCAGGGCGTACGAGAAACTCAGCGCGGACGTTGCGGCGGCCAACAGCAAACACAGAAACAGTGAACCCAGAAGGAACGCTTCACGAACACGCGTACGGGCGATCTGGTGAAGCACATAGGGCATGAGAAATCGAGCGAGGAGAAAGACGACGGCAACGGCGCTGGCGCTCAATGCTAGTCGGGCAAGAATCCCCGTCAACGATACTCGGTGTTGAGCTGCCAAGAGGGGAGTCAAGACAATCATCGGGACGATGCAAAAGTCCTGGAAGAGCAGGATGCCCACGCTGAGGCGGCCATGTGGTGTCCCGAGCTCTGATCTGTCCGCCAGTATCTTCAGGACGATTGCCGTGCTGCTGAGTGCGACCAGGCCTCCGTAGAAGAGGGCCCTCTCTGATCTCACTCCAAAGCTAAGAAACACGACGAACGTCAAAAGGATGCTGAGCACCACCTGGAGGCTTCCTCCCCTCAGAAACTGGCGCGCAATTGTTCGCAGGTGGCTCAACGAGAATTCAAGTCCCACAAAGAAGAGCAGGACGACTACCCCCAATTCGGCGAAGACTTCAACCTGATGTCGATCTTGAATGAAATTCAGTCCCGAGGGCCCAATGAGCAATCCCGTGAGGAGGAAGCCCACGACGCTGGGCAGCCGCAACGGTCGGCTCACGAAAATGATGAGTAACGCTGCCGCGAGAATGATCAAGAAATCATTGAGAAAGGGGAGAGAGTGCATTATTCCAGATCCAAGCAGTCGATTGCGCTCAAGATTGTAGGGTCAGAGACCTAATCGTTTTGCGATCCTTCCGCTTCCTTCTCCTTCTCGTCCTTCAGTGTGGACAGAAGGTCGTTCCAGTCAAACCACCCTATCTTCCCATTGATCCACTTTTCCATCCACTGAAACTCGGACACCATTTTCACGAGCTGGTTCCTCGGATCCGCAATACCGTGCGTTGTGCCGGGATATACGAAGAACTCTGTCGGCACACCTAATTTCACCAATGCCATGTACAGCTCTTCGCTCTGGGGTCTCGGCACGCGTGGGTCGCCATCGACGACGTGGATCAACGTCGGAGTCTTCGCGTTCTTGATGTACTTCAATGGTGAGACGTCCCAGTAGTGGTCGAATCTATCGTACGGCTTGCCTTTGTAGTAGAACTCGCGTCCACGCTGAATGTCGCTCTGCGCATACATGGAGATCCAGTTTACCGTACCTGCACCGGACGAGATCGCCTTGAATCGGTTTGTATGGGTAAGGATCCAGTTCGACCAGTGGCCCCCAGCGCTCCAACCCATCACGCCCATCCTATTCTTGTCAACGAGGCCGATCTTGATCAGATGATCCACGCCGGTCATAATATCTTCATAGCCCATTCTGAAGTAGTCACCGGAAATCTCCATCTTATGCCGTTCGCCATAGTTGGTGGAGCCACGATAGTTGGGGAGGAGGCACGCGTAGCCCGCGCCCGCATACACGTGTGAATAGTATCCTGAACTCGCGTTGAAACCCAACGTGGCAGCGCCTGCTGGTCCTCCGTGGATCTGAACGATGAGCGGGTAACGTTTCCCCTTTTCATATCCGACTGGCTTCACGAGCACACCGCCTACGATCTTCCCATCGCTCGATTTCCACTCAACTTCCTCTGTCTCGCCGAGCGCGATGCTGTCAATCTGGGGGTTTGAATCCGTGAGCTGTGTCCATCGCGTCCGCTCGCCGACATTTTCGATCGATGGGACGGTGTAGATATCAGAAGGTGAAACGGGACTGGAGTAGTTGATCAACGCTCTCTTCGAGTCATCGTCTCGCGACACGAACAAGCTTGCCTGTTCCTGCGTCGCCTGGACAACCTTGCCGGTTTCGACGGATAGGGCAAAGAGGTGGTTTGCTGCTTTCAGACCGTCGTTGAAATAGATCGTTTTTCCATCCGTTGACCAGAACCCCACTGTCACTTCTCCATCAAAGCCGGCGCCAAGCTTGCGCCATTTGCCTCCACGGTCCGTTGTCTCGCGCAGATAGACGCGGTTGTTGCGAAAGTACGTGAAGTCGTCATCCGCCGAGAAGGCAATCAGTGATCCGTCGGGAGAAAAACTCACGGCGCTCTCCCCGATCTCTGCGTTCTTCGTCAGTCGTTCGATCGTTCCCGTGCTCACCTCAAGAAGATACAGATCGCTATACGTCTGCGATTCCGTAACCGTCCTGAGATAGCGATCGTTCGGGGTCCCACGGAATCCTATCCACTGTGAGTTGTCAGCAATCCTCACGTCACTCACACTGTAGTCAGAGCCTGAAGTGAGCCTGTTCTCCGTCTTCGTGTCGAGGTCAGCATACCAAAGGTGAACAGGGGGTGAATCTTCATTGCGGATGCGCACATCGAACTTCTTCTCCTTGCGCTGCTTGTTTGCCTTGTCCACGCTGTCCGGCGAAAGGAAATAGATGCGTTTGCTGTCGGGAGAAAACTGCCACGAGGTGATCGGGCCCTTGTGCTTGGTGAGCTGAACGGGCTTATCCTTGTTGATTCCAGTAACACCGATGATCCATATTTGCCGCTCGTCCTCTTTCCCGGCGGAGAACGCAAGCCATTTGCCGTCTTTGCTAAACGCAAATGTGGAGACACCCTCCTTGGCATCGGAAACCTTCGAAGCTTCGCCCCCGTCAGGCCGCATGACATACAGCTGATTTTGTGAAGACTTTGATTCGGGAGCTTCACGGTTGGAAAGAAATGCAAAGAGCTCACCGCTTCGCGCCCACCGCGGTGATGTCTCATTTTTGTCTTTGGTGAACGTCAATTGCTTTGTTGACGGTAGCCCTTGTTCTGTGGAAACAACGTAGATATCAGTGAAGGACTTCGCTGCTTTCCAGTCGGGAACTGAGTAGGTGTACAACAGCCACTTCCCGTTTGGACTGACAGCCGGACTTCCAACAGAGCGCATGTGCAGCACGTCCATAAACGTCATGGGACGCTTCGAGCTCTCTTGTGCCATCACAGAGACGAAGGCGAAAGTTACGAGCAACACCGTTGTAGCCAATCGAAGGGTCTTCATAAGGTCACCGAGCGAGTTGAACGAAGAAGGAAGAATGGAACTTGAAGAGTCAGCCGAAGAGCACGGGACGAAGGTCGATGAGATTCTACAGGATTGTCCCATTTTCAGAGAATTTGGATAATTGTTGCACCACAAGCAAATCGATGAGATTGATCTTGCGATGTCTTATTCTTGAGAAATAATGAGATCAGTGAACTCAAATCCCTTGCCTTTCGGAGGGTCGATAAATATATTGGCTTCGTCATTCGAGGCGTCCCGTCCGGTTGGAGAACAGGACAAGAAGTCAGTCAATCACACAAAAGGAATCATCCCATGCAACAGGTTCTCTCTTTTATCGATTCGAACAAGGAGCGCTACCTGAGCGAACTGAAAGAGTTCCTTGCGATACCAAGCATCAGCTCTCAGAGCGATCACAATGCCGACATTCTGCGATGTGCTGATTGGGTCGCGAATCACATGCGAACCATCGGTATGCAGAATGTCCAGATCATGGAAACCGGGGGCCATCCCGTCGTGTACGGTGAGTGGCTCGGTGCGCCCGGTAAACCGACCGTCCTCTTGTACGGTCACTATGATGTTCAACCCGTCGATCCCATCGATCTTTGGACATCTGCGCCGTTCGAGGCGACGATCCGTGGCGACAATCTCTATGCGCGTGGAGCCGCTGATGACAAAGGGCAGGTGTTCATCCACTTCAAGAGCATCGAAGCGTACATGAAGAATGTCGGAAGCCTGCCGGTGAACCTGAAGATGATCATCGAAGGGGAGGAAGAGGTGGGGAGTGAGCATCTTGACAATTTCGTGAAGGGACACAAGGATCTCCTGAAAGCCGACCTCGTGCTGATATCGGATTCTTCAATGTATGCGAAGGGTGTTCCATCGGTGTGCTATAGTCTTCGCGGTTTGGCCTACATGGAGGTCGAAGTCACCGGACCGAACACGGATTTGCACTCAGGATCGTTTGGAGGCTCGCTGCATAACCCCATTCAAGCTCTCACGGAGATGATCGCCTCTCTGCACGATAAGAACGGAGAAATCGCCATCCCGGGATTCTACGCTGATGTTCGCCCTCTCACGAGAGCTGAGCGGGCAGCGTTCAGGAAGCTGCCGTGGAACGACAAGAAATACGCGAAGCAGCTTGGGCTGAAGCAGCTCTACGGTGAAAAGGGGTACACCACGCTTGAGCGACTCTGGTCTCGCCCCACACTTGAGTGCAATGGCATCTGGGGTGGCTACACTGGTGAAGGGGCGAAGACGGTTATTCCGGCGAAAGCGTTCGCGAAGATTTCCATGCGGATCGTGCCTGATCAGACTTCGGCCAAGACCGCGAGGCTCTTTGAAAAGCATCTCAAGAAGATTGCACCGAACACGATCGATGTCAAAGTGCGAAGGCTCCATGGCGGGGAGCCGGCCATCACGCCGATCGACAGTCCGGGAGTGCAGGCAGCTGCCGCGGCACTTCACAAAGGATTCGGCAAGAAACCCCTTTTCCAGGGAGAGGGGGGATCGATACCCATTGTGGTTCAGTTCAAAAAGCTCCTGGGCCTTGACACCGTGCTTCTGGGATTCGGCGTCCCGGATGAAAACGCTCACGCACCGAACGAGTTCATTAATCTCGAGAACTTCTTCGGAGGAATTCGGACGACAGCCCATTTCTACAATGAACTGCCAGACTATTGGGGAAGAGGGAAGAAAGCGAAATAGGCCGCTTCATCTGGCCCCGATGAAAAAAGCCCTAACGATGCGTCGGGGCTTTTTTCTTTACGTGTGGTTTTGTACCTTGCTCTTGCTGATGCGAGAATGTCCCCAATGAAAGTGTACACGAAAACTGGTGATTCCGGCGAAACCTCCCTCTTCGGCGGCGCTCGTGTGCGGAAGGACGCGCTCCGGATTGAGGCCTACGGGACGGTTGATGAGCTCAATTCCGCGCTCGGGGTCGCTCGATCAATGAAGCCGAATCAGGAGATCGACGCGATCATCGCACGCCTTCAGGAAAACCTCTTCGTGCTCGGAGCTGATCTCGCAACGCCTCTCTCCAAGGAATCCGCCAATCCCCCTCGTATTGATACGAGCCACATCGAGCATCTTGAGAAGATCATCGATTCGCTGGAGCCCCGGCTCCAGCCGCTGACGACGTTCATCCTCCCCGGCGGCTCACCCATTGCGGCTCACCTCCACGCTGCAAGGGCGGTGTGCCGAAGAGCCGAGCGACTCGTTGTCAAACTCTCGCACGAGCAAAACATCGGATCTTCGCCAGTTGTTTATCTCAATCGCCTGTCTGATCTCCTCTTCGTCCTGGCCCGCTTCGCTAATCACCTTAACGGGGTGCAAGAGACTCCTTGGATTAGCCGATGAGAGGGGCGTCGCTTCTCCACCTTCCGGTACTCTATGAATCGTACTGAAGTACGCTTGGAGGCCTCAAAGGTTCTCAAGCGCCTTCAGTCCCTTGGCCAGCGAAGCATCGTCGCTGGCATGGAGCGGTTCGGAGTGACGTCGAAGAAAGCATTCGGCATTTCTGCTCCAGTGCTGCGGGCGTTCGCGAAGGAGATCGGGACGAATCAGGAACTCTCGTTGGCATTGTGGGATTCAGGATATCTGGAAGCGCGGGCTCTCGCGAGTCTGATCGGTGATCCTGCGAAGGTAACGGAGGCGCAAATGGAGCGGTGGGTGAAGGATTTTGACTCGTGGGCTGTCTGCGACGCGTGCTGCGGGATCCTGTTTGACAAAACTGTTTTCGCATTTCGAAAGGCGCTTGAGTGGTCAAAGCGGGATGAGGAGTTCGTCAGAAGGGCGGGATTTGTCCTGATGGCAGCTCTGGCGGTTCACGACAAGATCGCAAAGAATGAAGTGTTTGTTCGCATGCTCCCGTCGATCGTGCGAGGCGCAAGCGATGATCGAAATTTCGTGAAGAAAGCGGTAAACTGGGCCTTGCGTCAAATCGGCAAACGGAACAAAAAACTCAACGCGTTGGCAATGAAGACAGCGACGCAGATACACAAGACCGGATCACCGCCCGCGCGATGGATAGCCACAGATGCGCTGCGGGAATTACGAAGCAAGAACGTCCAGCGACGACTCGAAGCGTGAAAACGTAGGTAAGGAGGCTGGTATGAGCGACGAGAACCTTGATGAAGAGTTTTCGCAGATGTACGAGGAGACCTTCAAGGGAAAGAAGACGCTCGATCCCTCGACGTTCCAAATGCCGATAAGGAATATCAAGTTGAGGAAGCCAATAACCGTCTTCCCCGACCAGTCCGTCGCTGAGGCCATAACGCTGATGCAGCAGAAGGAGCTCGGATGCGTGCTCGTCACTGAGAAGGACCGATTGGTCGGCATCTTCACCGAAAGGGACGTGTTGATGAGGAACGTCGGGAAACGAGATCCCAATGGAGTAAGAGTGAGAGAGGTGATGACCCGCAATCCGGAAGCATTTCAACCCGATGACAGCATCGCTTTCATTCTGAATGCGATGCACGTGGGAGGATATCGACACGTTCCGGTGACAGATGAGCAGGGGCGACCGCTGGCCGTCGCGTCCGTGAAGGACCTCGTGGAGTTCATTCTGGACAACTTCCCGGAAGAAGTCCTCAACCTTCCACCTACCCCTATACGAAAGACCGAACAACGCGAAGGCGCGTGAGCGCGGACTTCGATGATCACTGTCTCTCGCTCCCGTCGATCTTTGGTTGGAGAACAAGGCCGCCCGCCAGGAAACGAAAAGGGGAAATCGGTCTGCGAGATGATCATCGCGGCAGGATCTCTCGAGTGAGTTCCGAGTTCGATCTGTAGTCTTCGTTGAGGATGTGATTTCGGGAGTCTCGATTTCAAGAATCTCTATCATTTTCGTTGACAAATCATCAAATCCTACCTATATTGGCACAACTTTTTTGCATTTTTGCTCACCGATTTTTCCTCTTCGAGCGTCTCTATGCTCACAGAGTTTGGTAAAGTCCTCATCTTTCTGATCATCGGTGCTCTCTTCGTCGCCGGCGGACTCTTTGCAGCGTGGCTTCTTCGCCCGCGTCGCCCATATCCCGGAAAGCTCGCACCGTATGAGTGCGGAGAGGAACCGGTTGGTGATGCGTGGGTGAGATTCAATGTGCGCTTCTACGTGGTGGCACTCATCTTCCTGATCTTTGAGGTGGAGATCGCTTTCCTTTTCCCGTGGGCCCTCGTTTATCGTGAACTCGGGCTTTTCGGCTTTCTTGAAATGGCCGTGTTCCTGGTCATCTTGCTCGTGGGATATGCCTACGTCTGGGTGAAGGGAGATCTTGATTGGGACAAACCTCGGCCTGAGGTTCCACGCGTTGAGCGTCCATCCCCCATAAAACCCGATGTGCGACAAGAGCCCGAGCAGGCTCCGGTTGTCTGATTCCACCGTGGATTGAGAGAAGAACTGTATGGGTTTGCTCGACAAACGCTTTGAGAACGGAAACGTCTTCATCACCTCTCTGGATAATCTCCTCAACTGGGCGCGCCTCTCCTCATTATGGCAGATGCAGTTCGGACTTGCATGCTGCGCAATTGAAATGATGGCCGCCTCTGCATCGAATTTTGACATTATGCGGTTCGGCATTATCCCGCGTGCGACGCCCCGGCAGGTGGACGTGTTGTTCGTCGCGGGGACGGTTACCCTGAAAATGGCATCCCGCATCAGGCGACTGTACGATCAGATGGCAGAACCCCGCTACGTGCTGTCGATGGGGAGCTGTGCAAACTGCGGCGGCCCGTACTGGGAGCACGGGTACCACGTCTTGAAGGGGGTGGATCGTGTGATCCCCGTGGATGTTTATGTTCCAGGATGTCCTCCTCGGCCCGAGGCGCTGCTCGAAGGGATCATCAAGCTTCAGGAAAAGGTGCGCAAGGAAAGTCTCGTAAAGAAGTCTGCGTAACGAAAGTGGAGCCATGACCGCTGAAGAAATTTGTAACAGTTTGAAAACGAGGTTCGGTGACGCTGTCCGTGAGGCGAAGCTCGACGCGCGGCAGCCGTGGATTCTCATTGCGTCGAACAGCATGAAGGAGCTTGCTCTCTTCTTGCGTGATGATCCTGCGATGCAGTTTGACTATCTGATGTGTCTGAGCGGTGTGGACTACAATGATGGAAGGCTGGGCGTTGTGTACCATCTGTGCTCTATGGTCCACAGGCACAAGATTGTCCTGAAAGCACAGTGCACAAAGGAAAATCCGCATGTGCAGTCGGTCAGCGCCGTCTGGGGAACCGCGAACTGGCACGAGCGCGAAGCGTATGATCTCCTGGGCATTGTGTTTGATGAGCATCCTGACCTGCGGCGCATTCTTCTCCCTTATGATTGGGAAGGGTATCCGCTGCGAAAAGACTTCAAGGTACCTGAATTCTATAATGGGATGAAAGTCCCGTACTAATGCTGAAACGAAGTCCTCCGCATGATCGAAGCTAAAACACTACCAACCAGTTACGTTACCCAGCCCGGCGAAATCAGGACCTCCAGCGGTAAGACTCTCCACACCGACGAGATGATCATCAACATGGGTCCACAGCACCCGTCCACGCACGGCGTGCTGCGGCTCGAGATCGTTGTCGATGGCGAAATCATTGTCGATGTGATTCCCCATATTGGTTACCTGCATCGCTGCTTCGAAAAACATGCCGAGCATATGACCAACTATCAGCAGGTCTTGCCTTATGCTGACCGGATGGACTACGTCGCAGCGATGAACATGGAGCATGGGTACGCGCTAGCGGTGGAGCGCATGATGAAAATCGAGGTGCCCGAGCGGGTCGAATACATCCGAGTCATCATGGCTGAGCTGCAGCGGATCGCGAGCCACCTTATCGCGGTGGGAACGTTCGGTATCGATGCCGGTGCGTTCACTCCGTTCCTCTATGCTTTCCACGACCGTGAGCACATTCTTGACCTCTACGAGATGACGTGCGGTGCACGATTGCTCTACAACTACATCTGGATTGGTGGGGTCTCCCACGACCTTCCTCCGCAATTCATCGACAAGGCCAAGGAATTCTGCACGTATTTCAAGCCAAGGATCAAACAATTCAATGACCTCCTCACCTTTAACGAGATTTTCGTTAAGAGGTGTGCAAATGTCGGCGTGCTGCCGAAGGATGTCGCGATCAATTATGCGTGCAGCGGCCCGATGCTAAGGGCCTCGGGTGTTAACTGGGACTTGCGTCGTGACGATCCCTACTCTGTCTACAATCGATTTGAGTGGGAACCGCAGGTGGGGAAGGGGGAGATGGGGACCGTTGGAGACACGTGGGACCGGCATATTGTCCGTATGCGGGAGATGGAACAGAGTGTCAGAATCATTGAACAGGCCCTGGCGGGTATTCCCCCGGGGAATGTTCAAGCAGCAATTCCAAAGAGAATTCGTCCCGAGGCTGGGGAGATATACACGCGGACGGAGACACCTCGCGGCGAGCTTGGGTACTATGTTATCAGCGATGGGTCGACCACCCCGTTCCGCGTGAAAGCCCGATCGCCGGCGTTTGTCAACTTGAGCGTGCTGCCGGATATTTCGCGCGGCGCTATGATCGCAGACCTCGTGCTGATCGCCGGCAGTGTGGACATCGTCCTTGGAGAGGTTGATCGCTGAGCCCGGTCAATCCATCGTACCCCATTTCCTGTATGTCAACTTTTCGATTCTCATAAAATGGATGCACTTCAAGACTTAGGTGTGTGGGGATCGGTTTTGCTTGCCGTGGTATGGAGCGCACTGCCCATCGTTTTCATACTTCTTTACGCTCTCGTGACTTTGTACATGGAGATGAAAGTCGCTGCCCATATGCAGGACCGGCTCGCTTACATGAGGACCGGGTGGCACGGAACACTCCAGCCCTTTGCTGACATCCTGAAGCTTCTGCAGAAAGAGGACACGATCAGCGTGGCAGCGGACAAGAAGCTCTTCATACTTGCCCCGTATGTCGTTTTCGTGGGAACATATGGAGCGTTTTCGACGATTCCATTTACCAGTCTCTACATCGGGAGCAATATTGATCTTGGTGCGTTCTTCATCGTTGCTGTCTCCTCGCTTGTCGTGGTCGGAATACTGATGGGAGGGTGGGCTTCCAATAACAAGTGGTCGATCTTCGGTGCGATGCGCTCGGCTGCCCAGATGGTGAGCTACGAGATCCCTACGGCACTCGCGATACTGATCGCGGTGATGATTACCGGGTCACTGAACCTGCAGGAGGTGACGAAGTTTCAGGATGGCGGGATTCAGAATTGGGTCGTCTTCGGCGGTCCGCTGCCATTGACCCAGAAGCTCCTGCTGATTCCCTTCACGCTCGTGACGTTCCTCATTCTCTTCATCGCCTCCCTCGCGGAGGTCAACAGGACGCCGTTCGACCTGCCTGAGGCGGAGTCGGAGCTGGTTCAAGGATTCAACACCGAATACAGTGGAATGCGGTTCGCGATGTTCTACCTCGCCGAGTACGCGAACATGTTCCTTGTGGCGGCCGTAGCTGTATCGTTATTCCTCGGCGGATGGGCGAGTCCATTTGGCTCCTTCATGTCAGGGCCGGTCTGGGGACTCTTCTGGTTCGTTGGAAAAGGGATGGTGCTCGTGTTTCTGCAGATCTGGATACGATGGACTCTCCCTCGGTTGAGAGTCGACCAATTGATGTATACGTCGTGGAAGGTGCTCACGCCATTTTTGTTCGTTTGTATCTTCGCTGTCGGGATTATCCTGGTTCTGTGAAATTGACTTTTTCTCGCTGATCCGGTATGAGTGCTGTGAGAGGCTATTTCCATAACATTTGGCTTGCGCTCTCAACAGTTGCCATCGGTATGAAGATTACGTTCAAGCACCTCTTCGTGCCGGCGGTGACCGTCCAGTATCCTGATGTGAAGATGAAGCTCCCGGAGCGAGCTCGCAATCGGCTCTATGTGAATATCGATGACTGCATAGGATGCGATCAGTGCTCGATGGCGTGTCCGGTTGACTGCATTATCATTGAAACCATCAAATCGACGCCCGATCAGGATCTCGGCACGACGTCGA
>CAZTKU010000075.1:0-12582 GCA_964614245.1 uncultured Ignavibacteriaceae bacterium | reverse complement strand
GTATCAGGTGGTCTGACACATAGCACGTCCCCGGCTCAAAATTCACAGGTGACCTAGTTGGCACCTCGACTGACCCGATAAGCGTCTGCCCGGGTGGCAAGGAGATAGCCTACCCGAATGGCTGAAAAACGCCATAGCCTTGGAGAGGCTAGAAATGAACATGCGGGCACTCAAAGGAGAGGAGCCAACCGGTACTGATGCTGAAGCCTGTGCCTATCTCATGACGGTTTCCCTGACCCAGCCAATGGATAGTGACTGGACCCAAATCTACTTATACGTGGCCACCAAAACCTACAAGCGATGGGGTAAAGGTGAAATGCCTGCTAATACTGTCGTAGAGTCTATCAGCGAATACCAGATGGGAAAACTAAACAGGCTTATGGCCTGGCTTTACGGACAGCGTATCAAAGCCAAGACTGCGGTATTGCGCTTCTCAGGCTCAACTCCCTCCACCTGATTCGCAAACCTAATCTTCGACCCTAGTTCCTCAATTCTACTCCTAGTAGGGTGATGTGAACGCGAGCACGTGACAAGTGGGACTTACCCAGTAAGAGCTAGAATCCGTGAAATAATCTGGTCAATTGACGCGCTGGAATTACCTTGCTCTTGAGCGGATTTCAGTATCTCCTGAATGACCAGGGGGTTCTTTACGGCGTGCTCTCTCTTGCCCAGGGACAGACGTTCACGGCACGCGGCGACTGCCGCGTCATAGATAGGCTGGCCAATTTCCTCACACAGCGTCTCTGTCAAGCTACATCTGAAACAGGCGAACCGGTCTCTAATCTGGTTAGGCCAGTCCTCAATGGGCTGATTGAACAGTCTGAGTAATCTGTGATTTTCCTGAGGCTTTGCCTCTTTCCCTCCCTCGTCGCTGTCCCAGATTGCGTATGTTGGAATACCCAGTTCGCTGAAAATCACAACCGGCCTATCCAAGTTGTTCTTCCCCTGACAGGGGATGACTGTGATGCCCCTGCTTTCCAGGTCATGACCCATGGCTTGGGCGGCGCCGATTATTGCGGCACGATCCTCTTCCCCTTCAACAAGAACAGCCGCGTCTGCAAAGAACCCCTCGTTCATCCATGGGTTCATTAGCGTCTGAAGGCGAGGCCGAAGACTCAAACCACTGTAGGTGCCTTCAGGTTTGCCATCGGCTTTCTCAATGATTTTGGCTACACGGTCCAGCGTCGTGAACAGGACGCGGGTTCGCTTCGGCTTGTCTTGCTCCATTTGCTCCTTTCGAAGCACGCGAAGACTGTGGAATCGGTCAATGTCCACGAACAGCGGAGAATGTGTGCTGTAGATCACCTGCATTTTCTGAGCTACTCCCATGATGCCCGCGGAAGCCAGCTGTCTCAGAATCTTGGAGAGGTGTCGCTGCCTATTAGGATGTTGATAGAGTTCCGGTTCCTCTATCGCTAGAATCAGACTTGGCGTCTTTGATATCGGCCGGCTGGTGCCAGCATCAGGCTCAGGTTGGGCTTCTCGGCTCGTCGCCTGAGCGAGTGCAAGGTGCTGAAGCATGGTCAGTATGAAAGCGCGCTGAAGACCGTGGCCCGTATGACCTACGGGAGATGCGTACTCGTCCTCCACTAGTCTCACGTCAGCCTGGGGCATCGGCACCTCGATCTCTTGGTTGCTAGTCCATTTGAGTTGTACAGACGTGCCCGGCACATAGATATCCAGTGTATCGGTGAGTTCTTTCGCTAGGTTTCGCAACTCGGGGATTTTCGCGGGATCAAGCAAGTCTGCATAAGTTTTCTGAGTCTCTTCCTGCAGCTTCTTGATGTCCTCTCGTTGGGAGAGTACACTGCGCACTACCAAATCCATCATGTCGGTAAGAACAGAACCTCGGCCCTCGGTAGCGTCCTGCATGGCTTCACGGACAGCTGGGACAAAAAGAAACCGCGTGTATCGCTCAAGGTGTGCTTCCCCGACTTCCTTAAAGCCAAAGAATTGTCCGTCATCCAGGTCCCGGGCGCAGTGAGCCGGGTTTGATACTTCCCAATCTGCCAGAGCTTTCTCAGCCTCGTCTCGATTGGTGTAGGTCGGTAATGATGTATATTTCTCAAGCGCGCGAAGTCTGTTATACTCCGCCCTCAGATTTGCCCCTGTCGTGGTGCGAAATGCGGCGAACTCTGGATTCCGCAGACTAGTGCCATGGTACTTCTGAGCGCCCTTTCCTGGTGGCCATTTCAAGACCTTCTGAATGGTGAGATTATCCCTTTCCGCGTATTTTTCGAAGAGCGACTTCTCCTCCGCCGCTAGGTTGGCGAAGGTAACTGTAATTATGATATCTTGAGACATATCTTGAGCGTAGAAGTCATCCGCGGTGTATCTGGCATTAGCGTCATAGAATATCTGCATTGCGCGCAGAAAGGCAGACTTCCCAGAGCCGTTTCGCCCAACCAGAACAGTCAGGTCTTCACAGGGTAACGTCTCATCGTAGATCGAGCGAAAATTCTGAACACGAATCGAGCTAATAATCATGTCACAAGCCCTAACTAATCTTGATCCATTGGTACTTATCCCTGATGTGCTGATGAAAATATGACCCGCACGAGTGTGCAGCCATCAACTCTTCGTAGGTCACCTTTGGGACACCGAGATACTGGTATATGCCGCCGCCGCGAAACTCTATCTCCAGCGTACATGACTCAGACTCATAGCCAATCGAGCGAATGTTGGTCGAATTGACGTCTTCTCGTCTCATGGTTCCCTCCGGGGTTCCGCTCTGGCGTTCTACGAGCCGGCAACCTTGAGCAGTCTTTCGAGCAGTTGGCAATCGCCACATCCATTGCAACCCGCTGGGGCACTGCTCATCTCAGATATCTCCCTGACTCGGCCAAGAAGCGGCCGAATGCCAATAACGTCAACCGGTACTTTATGCACACTAGCCGAGAACTTCATGTTAAACCCGTTATCATGGTGGCTAGAATCGTGCGCGGCGCTCGCCATGTCAGTCATCGGCTCCATGTAAATGAGTGCCAGGTCAGACACCGGCTTCAGCCCGCATTGCTGACCTATCAGCCCATAGCAGTTCAGTTGCACCTGGTACATCGGCATGAGCGCGTCTTGATTGCCGGTGTACCTGGCCGTCTTGTAGTCGGCGATAATGTACGACCCATCAGTTTTGACAAAGACGGCGTCGGGAGTCCCGGTGAGCAGGATGTTGTTCTGTCGGTCCAGAACCCGGAATGTGCTGTAGTTGGGGGGCGGTCGGTAGCCCTTAATGTCGCCAAGGCAATTCAGCCAGGAGGGCGGGCAACCATGCTTGTCAAACCAGCTGTGGACAATCTGCTTGGTGTAGGAGTCAATTGAGCTGAAGATGCCGGGGAATATCTGAAAGGGGAGTCTGTTACCCAGACGGAGTTTTAGCCAGAAGCACCTCGGACAGAAGTTCGGAAGGGCAAGTTCCCCAAGCATTTTGGCAGAAATACGGATTTGAGTGGTCATCTACCCTCCCCAAAAATGACCAGGCAATTCAGACACACTTTAGTCCTTTGGCCTGCGCCTGTCAAGAGGCAAAAAGTCCTGCTTGCCGCTTTATGCGGTATTAGGCTTCCCTCACAAGTGCTAGAATACGAGCTGTATGCATTTTCAAAGTATCTATAAGCACCAATAGGCTTTGGAAGTTCGGCGGCCCAAAAACAGGGTTAGCCGACATGACCGCTTGGCGTATTATCCATATACTCAACATTAGGTTGTGGGGGTACCTGAAAATCTGTCACCAGAGTGGTAAAATGTGGGCATGACGGCAGGAGATATACCCATTGAGTACTGACCCAACCTCTGACAATGAATTTGTGAGAATATACGGAAGCTGGGACTATCATTTCCGGCAAGTCAACGCAAACCCAGACATATCTGAGCGTGACAAGGCCGAGATTCTGCGAGGATTTCAAGCCCTCAAGAACATCTTGGGCAATAACTGGCTGAAAGAGGCCGTTCGCTCACGCTACGCCATGTTCTTTCGGTTGGTCAACGAAACAGCTTGGTCACAACTGTCGGTCGCTCGAGTCGGTCTACAGCTTCAGACTTTCAGGTCAGCTACCAACTTTGATCGCGTTGTGAAGAACATGAGAACCAGGCAGGGTTGCAACGCTGCTGAAATAGAGCTTGAAGTGGCTTCATGTTTTGCCAATAACGGATTCTCCGTGACGTTCTATCCTAAGATTGGAGGGAAGGTACCCGATCTTATGACTGTCAAGGATGGTAATGAGTTTTACGTGGAGGTCACCAGTCTCACCGACTCTGTCCAATCGCAAAAGGCCACGGAAACCTTTAATCAGCTGCTTATACCATTCCTATTCAGCTCACATGTCCATTACAGGGAAAATCCACAAGACCCTATCACTCCCTCACATTCGGGATCTCAAGGCTCAGATTGCCGCAGCTGTAGAGCGTGCTCAGAATGATCACCAATGCGTCGAAGTGATGGAGGAAGGTGTAATTGATTTCCTCATCGCTCCCATGGACATGGGAGAGGAAGTGCGGGCTTGGCTAGCCAAAAAAGGAATCTCAGGCGGCATGCAGGGTCCGCGAATTGAGACAGATGAAATTGCTAGAATCAGACAGAGATTGGAGACAGAGAATGAACAACTGCCGAAGGACAAACCTGGAATCATTGTTATCTATGCTCGCTCTGCCATGACATTCTTGCAGGTTGAGTCATATGAGAACCTAGCAAGCGAGCTTGAAGAAACCGTGTACAGTCATCCCAATCTGATTCTCGGAGTGATAGTCACTTACGGCTATGGCCCTCTGCCGGAGACACCACACAAACTCAAGAACTTCATGATTACTCATCGTCAGATTCATGATGACCTCAAAGATACGATATTGATTATCAAGAACAGGTACCCTGACTTTGCCATCAATGAGGATGTTGTCAAAGCGCTCATAAATGACCCAGAACGGACCGATGGACCTCAAAATAGGGGATGACGCCGTTAACTCCAAGGTTATTGGCTCGAACATCCGAATTTCCAGCGGTATTGGCCTGATTGATGCAGAAGGGAGGTGTGCAAGTACAATTCCTTGACATCTAGCTTGGTTACAGTCAAAATAAGTTCACAAAGCTATTGCACGTAGGAAAGCTATGGCAACAACAGAACAGACGATAAACGACGCTCTCGCCGGAATCCTGATGGAAATCCGCAGTCTGTGGCGACACAAGGGCGTCGTGAAATCCGAGAACGTGGATGTTCTTAAGGGTAGCGGTAAGAAGCCGGACATTCTTATCACCGAGCCGAATGTTTCCCCAGTTATTGTTGAGACGGAAATGCTGCCTGCAACTTCAGTTGAGTTGGACGCCAGACAGCGGCTCGGCGAGCATTTGGCCCCTTCAAGCAGGCTAATATTGTCATCATTAGCAATCAGGCTGCCAGTCAGATTGAGGGACTTTTCAGGGGAGCCATTGAGGAACGAAATCCTCAATGCATCTGACTTTGAGACGGCTCTTTATACTGGAGAAAGCCCGGAATCATATACGCGCTGGCCTCAAAGCGGATGGGTACTCGGGAACGTTACCGACTTATCGATGCTCATTCAGTCGGCATCGGTGCCTCCGGCGGTAGTCGAAGAAGCTGCCAATAAGCTGGTTAACGGGGTAAGTGAAGCCGCCGCTCTCCTGGAGGATATGGCAATAGCTCACTCTGGCGCGATGAAAAAGATATGCGAGGAACTGCGCCAGCAGGACGGGGAGCAAACGCGGAGGATGGCCACGACCATATTGGCCAACGCGCTGGTGTTCCATGAAAGCCTGGCTCGCGGCGAGGGTGATTTGTATGAGGTGCGGACGCTGGAGGAGTTGCGCGGCAAGCATGGTGGTGTCAACAAGGGGGAGACGCTTGAGGACTGGAAGAGGATTCTGAAGGTCAATTACTGGCCGATTTTCGATATTGCCCGCCGTATTCTGGAGGTCATTCCTGCGGACACCGCGCATCCTTTGCTTGAGCGGTTGGTTAATACTGCCGGTGAGCTCGTGGCAAATCACATGATGCGCTCGCATGACCTGACTGGCGCTGTCTTCCAGCGCCTGATAGCGGACCGCAAATTCCTGGCGGCTTACTATACCCATCCGGCCTCTGCGGCGCTTCTTGTTGGGCTGGCTATTGACACCGACGAGACACCGGGTGGAGGCTCCTGGTCGAAAGAAAAAGATGTGACCGCCTTGCGTATCGCCGACTTCGCTTGCGGCACCGGCACGCTCCTGTCCGCGGCCTACCGCCGTATCAGCCAACTGCACGAGGCCGCCGGAGGCGATGCGGAGGTGATTCACCCAGCGATGATGTCTACCGCGCTGATTGGCTGTGACGTGCTTCCAGCAGCAGCGCACCTGACTGCATCAATGCTGGCTAGCGCCCACCCGACAGTCAAATATAAGGGCAGCAAGATATTTAATGTCGGCTATGGTCCAAGGGAGGGCGGTGGCGTTGCCCTCGGCTCGCTGGACTTGCTGGACCTCCAGCGCCTATTTGAAATCGTCGCGGTTACCGCGAAAGCTGTGGAAGCCAATGGTCAGAGCGAACAAGAGGTGTGGAAAGTAATCAATCACTGGTCGATTGACCTGATTGTCATGAATCCGCCGTTCACCAGAGATACCGGCCATGAAGGCGAAAAGATAGGTGTTCCAAATCCGATGTTCGCTGCTTTTGGCTCTCAAGAGGAAGAACAAAAGGAGATGGCCAAAGCCGCACAACGGTTGCTGCAGGGAACGAGCGCCCACGGCAATGCCGGCGAGGCAAGCGCCTTCCTCGTTCTGGCTGACCGCAAATTGAAAGACGGCGGCACTCTCGCCATGGTCATGCCATTAAGCTTACTATCCGGGGAAGCTTGGGAAGAGTCACGTAAGCTTCTCCGCAAATCTTACGATGACCTTATCCTGATATCTATCGCCGGTTCTAAAGATAACGAACTGTCTTTTTCCGCAGATACGGGCATGGGCGAATGTTTGGTCATTGGCCGAAAGACCGGGAAAAAGAGTGGCAGAGCAACGTTTGTAGTACTAAACGAGCGCCCTTCTTCAACGATGACTGGCTTAATAACAGCGGTTCAGATTCGTCGGCTTCAAGAGAGTAAACTCCGTAAGCTAGAAGATGGGCCAGTAGGCGGAAGCCTATTCCACTTCGGTGATGACACATTAGGCTACGCGATGGATGCGCCGCTTCCCGAAGAAGGTCCTTGGAATCTGGCGCGTATCAAGGACGGCGCACTGGCCCAGGTCGCCTACCAGATGGTCAATAATGGTCTCACTTGGCTACCGAGCATGAAAAAGAACAGCGCCGTCCCAATTACTTTAACAAAGGTCTCTGGGATAGGGAAAATCGGACCTTTGCATATGGACATCAATTATAACAACTCTAGCGGTGGCATTCGCGGGCCTTTCTTGGTTGAGCCCTTGAAAGGAAAGTCCGCACCTACTTACCCCGTATTATGGGCACACGATGCTAAAAGAGAAAGGTGCATGGAGTTCGAAGCTGACAGCGAGGGTATTCTTCGTCAAGGCAAAGATTCCACTGAAGATAAGTTCGTTCAAGAAAAAGCCAGCAGAATTTGGGCAATCTCGTCTCATTGCCATTTTAACAGAGATTTCAGATTTAACAGCCAGTCAACCGCCATGCAGTTCACCAGCAAGAAGACCATTGGTGGCAGAGCTTGGACTTCCATTAAACTAGAAGATGCAGAGCAGGAAAAGGCATTAGTCCTCTGGGCAAACTCATCGTTAGGATTATTGGTTCATTGGTGGCATGCGAACAAACAGCAGGCCGGTAGAGGCAGCATCGGCGTATCCGCGTTGGAGTCGCTTCCAGTGCTAGATGTCACCAAGCTTTCCGAGGATGCCCTGTCTAAGGCGGTGGCCATCTTCGATGACGTGAAGCATAAGGAGCTGCGGCCGGTCAACGAAATGGCTCAAGACGCGGTCCGCGCGGAGATAGACACGCGGCTGGCGACAGAAGTGCTGGGATTTTCTCCCGCGATGGCGGCGGCGGGTGGGCCGCTGGCGTTGTTACGGCAGAAGCTGGCGCTGGAACCATCTATCGCTGGGACGAAGCAAGTCAGCAAGTAGCTGTAAAAACCGAGCTATCGCCACCTACAGCACCCATGTTCACCTTACTGCTTAAGCCTCTGCCCTCTACCGTTACAATACCGTATTCAATAAGGCGTTCTACCACCCAAGCCAGATTCGAACCGTGGCGCTTCGCTGGTAGTTAAGAGCGTCGGCGTGCCGGCCGGAATTTACCGCCTGACTGTTCTGGCATATGTGATGGGTGCCTAAGAGAACCATCGACAGCAGCTGCGAACCATGTTAGCCAGCGTTCGATGAACTGTGCCTCATCGCCATGGTCAAACGGAAGCGGCTGCCATGCGATTTGACGTATGCCCATGACCGGCGTAAAAGCGCCCGCAGCATTCTCATCTGTGGGAGGCATCGCAAACGGGTCAAGTGTGTACCGCTCGGGAATAAGTGGCTGAACCATGAAGGCTAGTTCGTACCAGCGGTAAACGCCTTCGTCATGTGCGTCACAAAACCATAGCGAATGCGAGCGGCCTTCGTAATCCCATTGGTCTCGCGGCTTGCGTGCTGCTAACGCAGTGTAGGCGATTACGTCGAATGGTGTATATCCGTATGCGGTGAGGCAATCGGCTGGTGCCGCCTGGATGGGGTCAATGATAAGAGCGCCATCTCCAAGCTGCAGAGTTATGCCACGAGCCATGGACACTCCCGTGGAGGGGGCAGCTTCGAGGGCTCGTTTTCTAAGCGTGTCACGAATCACGGTGAAGGATTGCTCAGCAGCAGTGAAAAGCCCACGCCTGAATCCCTCTCGTGATTGTTGAGCAGAAATCAATGCTTGTTGCTCGCCCTGTTTCTCAACAATGGCCTTGTTTGCCGCTTGGAGCCTCCCTGCAGCCGGTGAGGCTGGCCTCTGACTAGCGCTAAGGCGGGCAAGGATGTTCGGGGGTGTAGGGCGGGCCGCTTGCGCCTTGAAGAGGCATTCATTTACTAAGCTTACGAATGGTGGCGGGCAGTCACTGACGGCTGGGGGAGGCTGATTCAGGTGCTGCTCACGAAAATCAGGCCCTAGGAACGGAAGTCTGCCTTGGAGAAGCTCAAAGGCCATGACGCCGAAGGCATAAACGTCTGTTGCGTAAGTCGCCCGCTCCCCGCGCCATTGCTCTGGAGCGGCATAGCGAGGTGTCATAGCGAACTTACGGGTATCAGGCGCCGTGGTCGCCTCAGCATAGCGAGCGATGCCGAAGTCTGCCAAGCACCAATGTTCTTTATACAGTAGGACATTCTCTGGTTTGAGGTCACGATGCACAACCTCAGCCTTTAGCGCCGCAAGTGCCTGCGCTACATCGGTCAATACGGCTATGGTCTCATCCAACCCTAGCTTGCCTCCGGCTGCTTCAAGATGCTGCCGAAGCGACCTCTCTGCTCGCGGCATCACTATTACGTAGTATTCTTTCCATTCGCCACGGTCCAAGATGGGGATTATGTTGGGTAAGCCAGAAAGTTCCTCAAAGAGCAGTTCTCGGCTTGCCCCAGGAGTCTTCGGCACGAGTTTAAGAACGGCCGCTGAATCATCATCTGCCTTAGCCTCATAAATGCGGCCGAATCCTCCGCTAGCTAGCGGGTTTCCGATCTGCCATACCCTTGCAAGAGCAATTGTTTCCATCCTCAGACTACCCTTCGTTGGAAAGCCTCAACCTCCTAGCTGCTAAATTGCCTAGAATTATGATGTAGTATACGTCATTTAGTCCTTAACGGCAAAGAGTATTGGATTTGCGGTTCACCAATTAGCCCCTTTCATCAGGCAGGGTTGAAATGAGTGCCGCCGGCTGGAACGGGAAGGCTCCGCTGGCATTGTTATTCCCAGTCTCACCCACGCCTGACCATGCCGCCCCCAGACGCCCGCAGGCGCCCCCGGTCGCCGTGTACGAACCCCCAGAAACGCGCCATTATTGTACTGAAGCCCAGAAGAAGGAGGGAAAGAAGATGGCGAAGCAGAAGCAGCACGTGTTCTCGGCGAGGACGACTGAGGATGGACTGAGGCGGCTCAACGAGCTGAAGACAAGGCTCGGGGTCAGCTGGGACGACTTGGTCATCGATGCCGTCTGTGCCCACTACGAGCTGGACAGGGCGGCGATGGCGCTACCCAAGATTGAAAAACCCATGCGGGAATCCCGAAGAAAGCAGGCGGCGAACAAGAGCAAGAAGGGCAAGACTGGAGCCACCAGCAAGAAAGCAAAGAACATCGAACAAAAAGGGTAACACAATAAAGGGGGGCGGGTTGGGAATTGGCTCCCCGACTAGGATTCGAACCTAGAACCTAGCGGTTGCGCAACCTAATCTGTACTCGTTTGGGTCGTCAGCGCGATGTATGCCACTGGTGGTGTCTTTGAATCGTCTAGTTTGAGCATAAATGTTTCTGGATAATCCTTGATTAGCGATTGGAGCCGCTGGTGACCAAATGTCCGGGGGTCGAATGCTGGATCTAATTGCCGAAGAGCGTTGCCCACAGCTGCTAAATGAACCCATTCTTCTTCCTTCGCAGCCATCTCGAACCCTTGGAGGAGTAGGGGTAGTGGATCACGTACGTCGCGCTTCTCTTTTCTAGCTGTCTTCCTTGGTTTCCTTCTTGGTTCCTTGGTTACGGCCAGATTTTCACAGTAGATGAACTGGTTACAAGCGTTGGTGAAGGCCTCCGGAGTTTTCTTCTCTCCCACTCCAATTACGAAAAGCCCTTCCTCCCTGATTCTCGTTGCGAGTCGTGTGTAGTCACTATCACTGGCGACAATGCAGAAGGCGTCAACATCGTTACTGTGGAGCAAATCCATCGCATCAATTATCATCGCACTATCTGTTGCGTTCTTGCCGGTTGTATACCTGAACTGCTGAATGGGTTGAATCGCATATTTGTGAAGTGAATCCTTCCAGCTATTCATGTTTGTAGTGGTCCAGTCTCCGTATATCCGCTTGGTCGTTATCAGACCGACTTTGCTGACTTCCGCCAAGATTTGAGGAAGAAGGGACGCCTGCGCATTATCGCCATCGATCAGGACTGCAAACTTTTGTTGCTCGGATTGTTCACTCATTTTGTACCCCTTTGCTTATCTATCGACACCTAACAAATGATTATACAGCAAAAGTACCTATGTAACATTATTAAACTCCAACTGAGGGGATTCGAACTAGGTGCTGGCTTAGATAATTTGGATTTCGCTTTTTGCAGGTCATATCTATCCAGCCCCGCGACGGTCAGGACACCGACCACCTGACTCATGTTCAGGTCGTCAGTCTTCAGATATCCTGGTGCATCCGAAAGCCGATAGATTCTTCAGGAAGCGGTCTCAGTCATCAATTACGGGTATGTGTTCAGCCGGTCATTTCTGCCGAGCCTGGGAAGCCGCGCTTCCTGGTCACGCTATTCCGAAGAATCGCCATCGGCCTTATCCCCTGTCTCCTTTGTGCGCTGATCTTCGGATGGTCTGGAGTTTTGGTGGAATCAGGCCTCTTCAGGTGAGTCTGTTGGCACGGGCTGGCCGTGCGCAACGGCGATCCTGCAGCGCATCCCATAGTTAATGTACCATTCAATCTCCTGTGGTTTCAGACCAGCTCTGGCAAAATTCAGGACTATCCGTCGTACAGCATTGTCGATCTGGAAGCGTCGATGTCTTTCTTGATCGAGAATATCCGCCATATCCTGGTCATACTGGCCGATTTTCTCAATGGTTCTTTGACCAACGTGAATTTCGATGATGTGCCTCCTTAGAAGTGCGCTCTCTTCTGGATTCTCTGCCATCCTAGTGATTAGCCCTGCAGAAAGCTGCAGGGCTTCCTCGCCTAGCGCGTAGATCGGGACTTGAAGCTGGCCCGCCAGCATCCTTATCCGGGCTTGAATATCCGGACTGCACGGAAAAGCAAATGTGCGGCGTCCGGAGTCCTTCCCGAGTAGCTTTTTGGCGAGTTTCTTGTCAGGCGTATTTCTACCCTTTTGCTTACCCTTGCCTATCCTGAACATCATTTACCTCCTAATCTGTTAGTCGTTGTCGTAATCAACGAAGGTATGTTCATATTGACGCCTCCCGCTGCTATATTCCATGAACATATGAATGGTCGCCTCTAAACTTCACCGGGTAGCTTCTCCGCCGGAGAGACCGCCCAATTCCTCCGGGAGGGCGGCGATCCATTTACACATTGTCCAGGTCGCGATTATCTTTGGGCTTGTGTTTCTTTCTTGCTCGGGCTCTACCGGATCTTGACCTGAGTGACATCTCATCCGCTTCGCTGTCCAGATGCTGGCAATAAGCCAGAAACACGATCCCCAAATCCTGTGCTGATAGATCGGTCCATGGTTCCGCCTGGCTGATGAGGTGGACTCCGTAGTCCTTCAATGAACAAATCAAAAGGAGAAAGTTGGTCGGGTCGATAAAGTCTATGTTTTTCAATGAAATGACGAAGACGAAATTGAACTTGCGCTCCTCGGCGTCCTGAAGTAGGCGCCATAATTCTTTCTTGCCGAACCGTCCCCGCAAAGGGGTGGTGTCCCGGTATTCCATAATTTCTGTAAATCCCTT
>CAZTKU010000074.1:0-12584 GCA_964614245.1 uncultured Ignavibacteriaceae bacterium | reverse complement strand
GGATTCGGGGCAAGTCGTTCAGGCAGGCGCACCCGCCTCTGGCAGGGAATCCTTCCACCGCTGCTCTAATAACAGAAGAATTCTTGATCCTGACGCGATCGGGGTCAAGATTTTTTGTCTTGATGGTCCCCTATGCCTTCAGGCGCGCAATCTATAAAAGATCGGTTCGAAGAGTTCATCCGATCGGCCGAATTGGTCCACATGGGGGATTCCCTTCTCCTGGCGGTCAGCGGTGGCGTCGATTCGATGGCTATGCTTGACCTTTTCCTCGGCATTTTTAAGGCGTGGAAGCTGGAACTTGCCGTACTGCATGTCAACCATCGGTTGCGCGGGACTGAATCCGATGAGGACGAAGAGTTTGTCCAGGCGGCGGCTCGGTCGCTGAAGCTTCCCTTCCTCAGCAAGCGGGTCGACACGTTGAGCTACTCTCACGAGCATCACCTCTCAAAACAAGAAGCTGCACGTGAGCTTCGGTATGAGTTCTTTGAACAGGCCAGGCGAGAGGTGGGCTCGACGAGCGTCGCCACCGCGCACCAGGTAGATGACAACGCTGAGACCGTTCTACTGAACGTGCTGCGAGGCACCGGCATCCGCGGGCTGGCCGGGATCCCGCCCCGTCGGGAAACCGGTTCCATCATTCGTCCTTTGCTGTTCGCCCGACGGAAAGAGATTGAAGAGTATGCGGCGGCGAAGGGCTTGGCATTCAGGACGGACTCGTCAAACGAATCGACCGAATACAGGCGTAACTATCTCCGCAAGACGGTGATTCCTCTGCTCATCAGTGAGGTTCATCCAGACATCGTCGGATCGCTCAACCGGCTTTCGCAGATCATGCGTCAGTTCAGCGGACGGATTTCGCACGAGGTTGAAGGTCGCCGGGCAGAGATCTGCCACACCGACGACAAGGGACGATCAACAGTCACCATCTCTCGCCTGGCGTCTGAGCCGTTGTTCCTTCAGGAAGAGATTATTCTGCATCTTCTTCGAGCCCTCCCTCTCGAGGTCGAGGCGGAGAAGGTTCATGCCATCCTCGAGCTCTGTTCGCACCCAACCGGCCGCTCAGTGCAACTTTCCAGTTCACTTGCCGTCTATCGCGACCGGGACAACCTGGTGTTTGTCAAATCAGGTTCTCGGACACCCCTGTGCACACAAGTCAACGTTGGCGGAAGGTACGCTTTTTCAGAGTTCCAGCTATCCTTGAGCGAACCCTTTGCGGCTTCTGGACACCTCCCTCCCGGCGGCACAACCGAATACGTTGATGCTGAGCAGCTGGGAGAACGACTCACGCTGCGCACGTGGAAAAAGGGGGACTGGTTCATTCCCCTCGGGATGCGGGATAGGAAAAAACTCAGCGATTTCTTTACAGACGAGAAAGTGCCGCTGTTCGAAAAGGCGGGGATCCCCATTCTGGAGTCGGAAGGAGAGATTGTGTGGATCTGCGGCAGACGGTTGGACGACCGGTTCAAGGTCACGCGGCGAACGCGTTCCGTTGTGAAGCTCGAATATATCCCTTTACCATCCTTCCACTAGCAACATCTTTCTGCCATGAATGACGAAATCACTATTAACAACGATCACTTTGCCCTCTACCTGAGCGAGGAACAAATCCGGAAAAAGATCAAGGAGCTGGCAGCCCAGATCAATAGAGACTACTCTGGGAAGGTCCCGATCTTCATCGGGATATTGAACGGCTCGTTTATTTTCTTTGCCGACCTCATCCGCGAGATCACTGTCGATTGCGAGGTTGATTTCCTCAAGCTCTCAAGTTACGGCGACGCGAAGATTTCGTCTGGACAAGTCAGATTGTTGAAGGACCTGAATTGCCAGGTGAACGGCAGAGACATCATCGTCGTGGAAGACATCATTGATTCAGGGCTTTCCATCGACTTCATGAAGAGACTCGTCGCAAAGGAGAACCCCGCATCGTTTCGCGTTGTTACATTGCTGTTGAAGAAAACCGTGGCAAAGCTCGATTTCCCCATCGACTATGTTGGATTCGAGATTCCACCTGAATTTGTTATCGGTTACGGCTTGGACTATGCTCAAAAAGTTCGTAACTTACGATCGATTTACCGGCTTGCCCCGAAGGAATCAGCCAAGTCCCCATCGAAAAGCTGAAAATTTGCGTCAAGGCCTTTGATCTACAAGGGGCGATGAGTCTGAAGGAGTGATGTGTATGAATTCAAATTGGAAAGTTGACGATTCACCGGACGAGCGACAGCGGGACGGGGGTCAGAAGAGGCGCGCGCCGGCGCGTCCGCCCAAAAAGAACCAGAAGCAGTACCGCGAGGATGAGTTCAATTGGAACAAAGTGGGCCGGATGATCGCTGGATGGCTGGGCATCCTTCTGGCCGTCTACTTGATCATGCTCGCTTTCAAGAGCAGTGAAGAAACTGAATACGAGATCAGCTTCACATTTTACCAATCCCTCCTGAACGACGGAAAGATCGCCGAAGCGCTCATCAAGAAATCGGATTTCAACAACTACGATTTCCACGGCAAGCTCACGGGGCCGATGGATATCGTCACCGCAAACGGAAAGAAGCAGGCGGGTGCCACACGCGTCGTTCTGACTCTCCCCTACTCGAACATCAACGAAGAGGTCATCGGGCTCTGGAACAATAAGGGGCTGAAGTTCAACGTTGTGAAGGAAGACAGCACGTGGATGAGCGTTCTGGTGTCGACGCTGCCGTGGATTCTGCTGATCGGAATTTGGCTGATCATCTTCCGAAGAATGCAGATGGGGGCCGGAGGGACAAAAGGCCTTTTCTCCTTCGGCAAGAGCCGGGCAAAGCTGCTTACGGAGGGAATGACGAAAGTAACGTTCATGGATGTCGCAGGTGCTGATGAAGCAAAGACTGAGTTGCACGAGATCATCGAGTTCCTGAAGGAGCCCTTGAAGTTCCAGAAACTCGGCGGGAAGATTCCCCGCGGCGTGCTCTTGCTTGGGCCTCCCGGAACCGGCAAGACGCTCCTCGCCCGAGCGGTGGCGGGGGAGGCGGGCGTTCCGTTTTTCTCCATCAGCGGTGCCGACTTTGTTGAGATGTTTGTCGGTGTGGGTGCGAGCCGCGTGCGTGATCTATTCGAGCAGGGAAAGAAAAGCGCCCCATGCATTATCTTCATCGATGAAATTGATGCAGTAGGCCGTCATCGCGGCGCCGGTCTGGGCGGCGGACACGACGAGCGAGAACAGACGCTCAACCAGCTTCTCGTCGAGATGGACGGCTTTGAGCAAAACAGTGGTGTCATCATTATCGCGGCTACAAATCGGCCGGACATCCTAGACCCTGCCCTCCTCCGACCGGGCCGATTCGATCGACAGATTGTCGTTGATCGCCCTGATGTGAGGGGACGGGAAGGGATATTCCGTGTGCACACAAAGAACATTCCTCTTGGCGAGGACGTGAAACTCGATGTCCTTGCGAAAGGCACGCCCGGACTCGCGGGTGCGGACATCGCGAACCTGGTAAACGAAGCAGCACTCCTGGCAGCCCGCCAGAACAGCAAAGTTGTCTCGATGGGGCACTTCGAGGAAGCAAAGGACAAGGTGATGATGGGCATGGAGAGGAAATCGCTCATCATTTCCGACCGTGAAAAGCGGGTCACGGCGTATCATGAAGCCGGACACGTGCTGGTAGCGAGGCATCTGCCCGATGCCGACCCTGTGCATAAGGTGACGATCATCCCGCGCGGTCGTGCCTTGGGCGTCACGACATACCTCCCGATCGACGAAAAGCACACGTACTCCAAAGAGTATCTCGAGGCGATGATCACGTATGCCCTCGGAGGCCGGGCCGCGGAGAAATTGATCTTCAATCAGCTCACCACCGGTGCAGGAAACGACATTGAGCGAGCGACAGAGATTGCCCGCAAGATGGTGTGTGAGTGGGGTATGAGCGACAAACTGGGACCGTTGGCATACGGGGCGAAAGAGGAGGAGCTGTTCCTCGGTCGCGAGATTACGCGCTCAAGAAACTTCAGTGAACACACAGCCATCTCCATCGATCAGGAAGTAAGAAAGATCGTGACCAACGCGATGAAGCAATCGGAAAAAATACTCCGCGACAACGTCGATACCTTGCATAGCCTTTCCAATGCGCTTCTTGAACGGGAGATCCTCGATTCCGAAGAGATTGACAAGATCATGCGAGGTGAGGAGCTTCCCCCACCTGATAGACGAAAGGACGGAGAGCCTGAAGGGGAACCAAAAGCTCCCGTGCAGCCATCTTCAAAAGCTGGCCAAAGCGACAGCGTCAAATCCAAGAAAGCGGTATGAGTGACGGGCCTTCTGATGCAGTTGAGACCCGGACTCCCGCGACGCGTGAGTCCGAGTCGCTTCACCAGCAGGCGACTATCGACTATAAGCACGAGATCGTCCGCAAGTCCATTCATCTCTGCTCACTCTCCATTCCCGGAGTTTACTACTTCATTTCAAAAGAGCTCGCTCTCGCGATCATCATCCCCATCACATTAGCATTTTTCAGTGTCGATCTCGCCCGGCACTATCACACCCCAACGCGCGAATGGTTCTACCGATGGTTCGGATGGCTGCTTCGTAAACACGAGTCCGATGAAGTGAGTAAGCGGTTGACTGGTGCGACAAACATTCTCATCTCCGGCATCATCTGTATCCTGATCTTTCCGAAGATTATCATTGTCAACGCCTTCGCCATCCTTATTCTCTCCGACATCACCTCGGCGCTCGTCGGGAGGCGCTTTGGAAAGAAGAAGTTCCTTCACAAGTCACGCGAGGGAGCGCTCGGGTTCTTCCTTGCGGGACTCATTGTTGTGCTGCTCGCCCCCAAAGTCGAGGGCCTGCCTGCCGAATATCTTATCGGTGTTCTTGGGGTTGCAGTTGGGGCTGTTGTTGAATCCCTCTTCATCAAGATCGACGACAACATTTCCGTTCCGCTCGCCATTGGCTTTGTGATGTGGGCCCTCTACGCGTTCTTCCTTCCCGGCATTGACCTCTACAAGATCATCTGAATCCCGGTCCGACAGGCCGGAAGCCTCGACATCCCCCAAAACGGAACTGAGGAGCCCTCAAATCAAGCAGCTACGACAGAACGCGTGAGGGTAGAAGACGTCGGAACGAATTACACAGCGGTGTGGGGTTATTGGGGAAGAAGGGAAAAGAGCTCGTGGGAGAGTTGTACCAGCTCGCTCACCAGCGAACGCTGACAATTTGGGGTGCCCCCGATTTCCCAGCGTAGCGTACGAAGCCGTTTTTCCTGCCGAACGCCACAAGATCCATGAGAACCTGAACATCCTGCTGACAGTACCGGATGATCTCATCGACCCGCCCCTCCTTCCACCATTTGAGGGAAAGCAAACCATCCGCGGTCTTGCCAACACCCAGCGTCGCCTTTGCGAGGGAGTCGAGGCGAAGGCGATGGCCCAGGATTTTCTTAAGTTCCGCAAGAATGTCGAAAGATTTTTTCTGAATGAGGCGAACATCGCCATAGAAGCTGAGCACTTTCGAGTCGAAACCATCCCCATTGAAGCTTACGACGCGGTCGAACCCGGAAAGATATGTGATGAATTCGGGAATCGAAGGTTCATTCCACACCTTGAAGCCGTCACGCTCACTCCACGAGACGGCAACGGCCACCTTCATCAGGTGAACATTTCCCCAGCCGCCAACCTCTTCGGCTGAGCGTTGGGTTTCGACGTCGTAGTAGACTTCGGACATGGGTGTCAAGGCATTTCAGACCTGAAAAAGAATGAAGGCGATCCCCGGTCAACTCCCGATCTCTGGTCCATTTTCGCCTTCACTTCTAAGCTCACAAATCTAGGCACAACCGTACTCGGGCGGTGTGAAGTCCCTGTCAGCTACGTACACCACCTGACCAGAGACGGAATATCTTCCTTTGATCAAGACCCTGTACCATCGTCGGAACGACTCCGCCAAAATCACAACCGCACAGATCATTATGATCACGGTCAGTGTGCTGTTGACGTATCCTTGTGCAGCAGTCTCAGGATTCGCCGTCAGTGGCAGGAAATTGTCCACGATGTTCAGCCATCCCGCGACGAGCGTGGTGATCGAGACAAAAAGCATAGGAACGACCGTGACCCACACGTACCGGACTTTGCCGGCATTGATGATCGCACTCGAGGCGACCGCAAGCGCGACGCCAGCCAACAGCTGATTGGCCGTCCCAAACATCGGCCAGATCGTGCTGATGCTCCCCGCCCAGATGAAGTACGCCCACGCGAACACGACGATGCCTGTCGAAAGAAGTGCACCCGGCAGCCAGTTAGTTCGCTCGAACGGTTTCCAGAGACGACCAACAAATTCCTGCACGAGGAACCGCGCAACGCGCGTGCCGGCATCGATCGTCGTCAGGATGAACAACGCTTCGAACATAATCGCGAAGTGATACCAAAACGACATCAACCCTCTCATCCCCGGTATCGATGAGAAGATCTGTGCGAATCCGACTGCCAGGGAAACGGCACCTCCGGGTCTACCTGCAACAACTTCTCCCACTTCCCGCTGAAGCTCTTCCAGATTTACGATGGACATCCCGAGAGTTTTGAATTTCTCCGGCGACAGATTGATGGCAAAGTAGTCGGCGGGCCAAAGTGAGCTCGCGGCAATCAACGCAATTACACCCACAAGCCCTTCGATGAGCATCGCACCGTAGCCGATCATCCTTGCGTCTGTCTCTCTGTTCAACATTTTCGGAGTGGTACCCGAAGAGACGAGAGAATGGAACCCCGAAATTGCGCCGCACGCAATGGTGATGAACACAAAAGGATAGACTGTGCCCGGAATAATAGGTCCGCCGCCGTGGATGAATTCGGTGATCGCAGGCATCTTGAGCTCGGGCGCGACGATGAACACTCCTACGATGAGGGCGACCACCGTCCCAATTTTCATATAGGAGCTGAGGTAATCGCGCGGCGCCAGAAGCAGCCAGACGGGCAGAACCGCAGCGACAAACCCATACACGGCAATTGCGATGATGATGCCTTCTCGCGAGAGGGTGAAATACGGATCAAGGAACGAACCCGGAATCAAGCTCCCGAGAAAAACGCACGCAAGCACTCCGACAACGCCGATCAGGCTTGCTTCACCGACCTTCCCTGGCCGAATTCTGTTCATCCAAAGCCCGACAAACAGAGCAATCGGAATGGTCATCGCAATGGTGAACGTACCCCACGAGCTTTCACGCAACGCGTTAACGACAGCCAGACCTAGTCCCGCCAGCGCTATAACGACGATCACCAAGATGGCAATGGAGCCGATCACTCCAGCAAGCGGGCTCACTTCATTTCGTGCGATCTCCGCCAGCGACTTTCCTTTGCGCCGAATGGATGCGGCGAGAATCACGAAGTCGTGGACTGCCCCTCCCACGCATACTCCGATCACAAGCCAGAGAAATCCCGGCAGGTATCCGAATTGCGTTGCGAGAACCGGACCGATGAGAGGTCCAGCTCCCGAGATGGCCGCAAAGTGGTGGCCAAAGAGCACCCACTTGTTCGTCGGGTGGTAGTTCTGACCATCGCTCAGCTCGTGAGCCGGGGTTACGCGCGTCTCGTCGAGCGTGACGACCTTCGCTGCGATGAAGGCGCTGTAATACCGATACGATATTGCCATCATGCACAGCGCAACGATGATGAAGGGAAGAGCGTTCATAACATGCTCACCTGTCCAGTGAGGGCGCGGGGATTCAAGAATTGCGTCGGAACATCACGCGGAATCTCGATGAGCATACCGATTTTTCGTTAAACTATCAACTGATTCACAAGACTTGCTACGAGCAAGGAATCAACGGAGATGCTAAGATGGTAGGAGTGGAAAAGGGATGCGCAGGTCAGGGAACCTCCAGCGATTTCACGAGGTGAATCCCTGCACTCTTCATTTCGTCCAGGGCCTTCTGACCGTCACCGGGGTGAACATCCACTGCAGCAACCGCGTCGGTCACAACATACGTTCGAAATCCCATCTTCTTCGCATCGAGCGCCGACGCTCTCACGCAATAATCCGTTGCAAGTCCGGTGACATAGAGCTCCGTGACGCCTTTCGATTTCAGGTACTGCGCCAAATCCTCGCTCGTCGCTTCATACGCCGAGTATCCATCGTCTTTGTTGCCGGTGCCCTTGAGAAACACCTTCTGTATGTTTTTGTTCTGCAGGTTCGGATGGAACTCCGCTCCGTGCGTCCCCTGCACACAATGAAGAGGCCATTTTTGGAAGTGAATCGTCTGCTTCGGGTGCCAATCTTTGGACGCCACGATAACGTCAAAGTGGTCCATCAGCCGGTTGATAACAGGTACGACTTTGTCTCCTTGTGTGACCGCGAGAGCGCCACCGGGGCAGAAGTCATTCTGGACGTCGACGATTAAGAGCGCTCTCATATGTCACGTTCCTCCACCGAATCATCTTTGCTGGTGAAACTCATCCACCAATTTCGTTCGGAGATTCATCAGATTCTGTGTGATGCCGACCTTGTAGATATGCGGATATTCGAATCTCTTATGCTCAGGCGCCAGATGCGATAACCGTTCCTTTGCGTATTCTGCGCTCTGCTGCGGCGAGCTCTTCACGAGCATTCTTCCGTCCGCCATGACTCTCTGCATGATCGCTTCCGAGGAGCAGTGTTTCAGATTGCTCCGTTGTTCAGGGAAGAATGGATGGATGATGGTTTCCGGTGTCGGCTCGCCCTCGAGCGCCACCGCGTCGGCGTAGAACAGCCCTTCGCCATTACGGAAGCGGAAGACCGTCTTGACACCAGGGAGCGTCAGCTTCGTGTAATTTTCCGAGAATTTGAGCCGTGGGCTATTGTCAGACATACTGAGTTTGTACACGCCATCGAGCGCCGCGGTGGTCTGCCCGGTGATCAGGCGGGTGCCAACCCCGAAGATATCGATCGGCGCTTTTTGATCTTCGAGAAGACTCCGGATCACATACTCATCCAACTGATTCGACACCACGATTTTCACGTACGACAAGCCAGCCTGATCGAGCATCTGTCGTGCGCGCTTGCTCAAGTAGGCGAGATCGCCACTGTCGAGACGAATCGCGATCAGTCGATTGCCTGTTCGCTCGAGTTCCTTCGCGACCCGTATCGCGTTCGGCACACCACTCCGCAGGGAATCATACGTATCGACAAGAAGTATGCATCGATCCGGATAGATTTCCGCATACTTTCTGAATGCGGCCAGCTCATCTCCGAAGCTCTGCACCCACTAGTGCGCCTGGGTGCCGGAGACAGAGACGCCGTTGTGAAATGCCGCATACACATTCGAAGTCGCATCAGCCCCGCCGATAATGGCGGCTTTCGTCCCATGAATTCCGCCGAGCCCCTGCGCACGTCGAAGACCGAAATCGACGACACGCCTTCCCCCCGCCGCCATCTTGATCCGGGAAGCCTTCGTCGCGATCAGGGACTCAAAATTCAGGAAATTGAGCAGGAGTGTCTCCATTACCTGGGATTCAATAAGCGTTCCCTCGACGCGTAAGATCGGCTCCAGGGGAAATACGATCTCTCCTTCCCGCACAGAGGTGATCGTTCCACCAAACTTAAACTGCTTAAGGTACTTTAGGAACGAATCCCTGAATCCCAGACCCTTCAGATAGTCAAGCGTATCTTGCCCGAAACGAAGGTCTTCGATGATCTCCAGAACGTCCGTGAGGCCAGCGAACAGTACATAGCCGCCATCGAACGGGTTTTCTCTGAAGAAATAGTCGAAACAGCTCGTCGTGCTCGCGCGTCCCGACAGGTAGTACCCTTGTGCCATCGTGAGCTGGTAGAAATCGGTATAGATCGCGGCGTGGTTGTTCAAGAGATTCATAAATACTCGACCTGCTTTCTGTACAATTCCTCTTCCCGCATGGATAGAACTCGCCTGACCTAGAAAGCGTTGCGGATAACGCGGATATCAGCTTTGCCGTGATTGAAGGTGATTGCGACCACGTCGAACCTGCAGGCCTGTTCCTCGATCTGCCGCTCGAACAAGTAGCCCTCGGCGACTCGTTTTATCTGTTCCTGCTTCTGTGTCGTGATGGCATCCTCGGGCGGACCGAACGCATCAGACCTCCGCGCCTTTACTTCTATGAAGACGAGCTCCTCACCGTCCTTCGCGATCAGATCGATCTCGCCACGCTCGAACCGGTAATTGCGTTCGATAATCCGGTACCCGTTTCTCTCGAGATGCTCGGCAGCCAGATTCTCTCCCCTCGAGCCTTCCCTCCTCTTATTCACGGGCATGACTCCTCTGCAGCCGGGGTCGTCACCGTCGATGTGTGGAAACTCCTGCGGTGGATCTCACACAGACCGTTGTCCTGAATCGCAGCGAAATGCCGCTTCGTTCCGTATCCTTTGTGCCGGTCGAACCCATACACCGGGAACACCTCGTGGTACTCTCGCATCAGATGATCTCGCGTGACCTTCGCGATGATCGATGCGGCCGCAATGGTGAATGATCGTGAGTCACCGTGGACAATGTTCTCATAGCGGAGAGCGTCGTGCGTGAAGCTATTGCCATCCACGAGCACGATCCCCGGTAAGAGGCTCAACCTCTCGACAGCTTTCCGCATCGCAAGTATCGTGGCTTGGAAGATGTTAATCCGATCGATGACTTCGTGACTGACGATGCCGACACCAACGCTCAGCGCGTGCCCGTAAATCACATGATAGAGCACTTCTCGCTTCTTCTCGCTCACCTTCTTCGAATCGTTTACCCCATCGAGATAGAGGTCTCTCGGGAACACGACCGCTGCTGCCACGACTGGACCTGCGAGCGGCCCACGTCCCGCTTCGTCAACGCCAGCGATAACCTCGATCCCTTGATCCCAGTACGTTCGCTCGATGTCGAGCGAAGGACGTTGTGCGGACCTTTTGCTCATGAATGGTCTGGCTATGCAGTTCTATGAACCGACAAAGATGGCGATGAGCCCGACGACCATATTCAGTTTTAAGATAAGACTTAGCTTGCTCAAATTCGAGGGACTTCGGTCCTTCCACATCGAGCTCAGAACATAGAGGAGGGCAGCATTCACAACGGTAACGATGATGAGGTACTCAATGGTATAGAGGCCGCTGGAATACGGAAGGAACGTTGCCCCGACAAGCAGAATGATCGTCAACGATGCCAGCATCAAGGCCGGCTTCGCGCCATATTTCACAGGCAGGGTCTGAGCGTTCCCCCGTGCATCCCCCTCGAGATCCTCGACGTCCTTGACGAGCTCACGGGCAACGTTGATAAGAAATGCGAAAAGCGCGGGAAACCATGAGCGCTGCGCATTTCCAATTGCGACGGCGCCATACACAAATGCAAGCCCCGTGTCAACGCCGATCAGCACGTTCCCGACGAGGACAGTCCGCTTATAGGTCCGGTTGTAGAAATACAGCGAGACCACCCAAAAGAGCGCGATGGAAAGTGTGATGGGACCGAGATAAGCGCTCACCAGAACGCCGGCGGCGGAAGTCACTCGCCATATCCACAGCGCTCCCTCCGTACGAGCAGCCCCCCGGGGCAAGGGACGGGCGGGCCTGTTTATCGTATCGATCTCCAGGTCGTAGTAATCGTTCAGGGCATAACCCCCACCTGCAATCAAGGCACCAGCCGACGCAGCAAGAACCACCACCAGCCAATCCGCAGCACGCGCATCAGCGAGGACTGCCGCAGCCGCTATCGTCAGGAAAACGATTCCGACATTCAGCGGCCGGAGAAGCTCGACATAAGCCTTGAAGGTGCTAGAATTCATTGATCAGTCGTATGTGCAGTTTTGCCGTACTAAAGGTGTCGCCTTGTCCAAACGCCAGACTCACACCGAGAAGTCCAACCGGAGAATCCAGCCGCACGCCGACACCGTATCCGAGTTTTGTTTGCTCGTTCTCCTGCAGACCGACCTCCCGTCGTTCTGGAGTAAACACGTATCCGGCATCGACAAAGCCGCAGACGTACGAGCGCAATCCCACAAGGAACCGATACTCGACGTTCGACCAGGCGACACGTGAGCCGAGAAATTGTGCCTCCCGATACCCGCGAAGCGTGTTGGCACCCCCGAGCCTGAAGAGATCGCTCAACTCGATCGTCGCAGTTCGGAAGTCCCTTGCAGAGACGGTCAGTGCCAGCACCTGGCGATTGAAGAGAGAGGCGAAGTAGTCGAGATCCAGAGTGAGCCGCTGAGTCGCATCGCGTGCCTCCACGGCCGGCAGAACGGGCTTCGTTATTGCTTTCACACCGGTGTGGTATTCCGTTCGATATCTGAAACCTTCCGTTGGAGTTGTCGGGTCATCACGCGAATCGAACGACGCGGAGATGCCAAAACTCGTCGCTTGGCTCTCGCTGATCACTCTCCCCCCGTAACCCTCGCCAGGGAAGACGTTCGACCGAGAAAACGAGAGACCGACGCTCCAATCGTCAGCTACCAGCACGTCTGCACCGAGCGTGTACTGACGATGCACATAAGTCGAGTCCTGCTTCCTCTGGAAAAATCCGACCTCCGCATTCACCGGATATGTTGCCACCCAAGGCTCTCGATAGCGCAGCTCAACTTCCTGTGTGCTCTGATTCTCACGGTACCAGCGTGCGGAAAGGCCACGCGCCGTTCCAAGAATATTCCGAAAA
>CAZTKU010000073.1:0-12623 GCA_964614245.1 uncultured Ignavibacteriaceae bacterium | reverse complement strand
TGAGGACGTGCCAATGACAACGAACAGGGCAACGAAGGTCAACGCAAAGGCTCCCAGGAACAACGCAAATTCCCGTGAGAAGAACGAATGCTCGACTGGAACCCTGGGCATTTCTTTCATCCGGACGAACAGCAATCCGAAGCCAATCGCGGCGAAGAAGACGATGCAACCCAGCAACAGCCAGTACACCCACATGCCCGGATCGACAAATGAATGTACTGACGTGTCTCCCAGAACGCCGCTGCGCGTGAGAAACGTGCTGTAAAGAACAGTAATAAAGGTGAGAAGGCTGAGGATGAAGTTCGTTTTCACAAAGGCGCCGCTCTTCCGCTGGGTGAGCGTCGTATGAATGGAGGCGACGCAGAGAAGCCAGGGAATCAGCGATGAGTTTTCCACAGGATCCCATCCCCAGAAACCTCCCCATCCCAGCGTCTCATACGCCCAGTACCCGCCGAGAATAATCCCCGTGCCCAACACCATCGCACCGAAGACTGACCAGGGTGTCGCGACACGAATCCACGATTTGTAGTCCCGTTTCAGCAGGCCGGCAACAGCGAGCGTATACGGGACAGCCATCGCGGAAAATCCTGTAAACAAAATCTGCGGATGGATCACCATCCAGTAATTCTGCAGCAAGGGATTGAGGCCTTTCCCCTCGGCCGGATATCGTGCCCACACGCTTCTGACGGCATCCAGCAGAACCACGTTCCCGATGTTCGCCGGCACCGGTCCGGTCTGAACGAGATCATTCGGGAATGTGTCCCAGATGAGCATAAAGGGATTCTTCACAACAAGCATCAGGAGGAGGAAGGACAGGATGAGGGAGTAGACCAGCATCACCTCGGGCTCATACTCCTTGCGGGATGAGTACTGCATCAGAAACACACCGATGATCGCGGTGTACATCGCCCAGAGTGTGAAGCTCCCCTCCTGACCCGCGTAGAATGTGGAAATCAGCAATGGAAGCGGTAGGTCTCTTGAGCTGTAGCTCCAAACATACGTGTACTGGAACTGATGCGTCAGGATCAAGTACAAGAGCATGGCAGCGGCGCTGAGCAGGGACAAGGTCGCGAGATGATAGCTGTTTCGCGCAAACACGAGCCACCGATCTCGTTGTTCCCGATGCACACGATAATAGAAAAATGCCGCGACGAGCGCGGCACAGAAAGCAAGTTTGACAATGATCGCTCCAAATGTTCCGATCATCATCGTCGCCATCCCTCCTCGCTAAAGAGTCTTCTTTACCGTCTCTGAGGTCCCCTCATACTTCGATGGGCATTTCGTCAAGACTTCCGTTGCATGGAATTCACCGTTCACAAACTTCCCTTTTGCGACGACGCTTGTCGCGAGCTCGAAGTTGTTCGGCATCGCACCGTCGAGCACGACTTTTGCCATACGGTTGGCATCGTCCCTCATATAGAAGCTGAACTTCACCTTGTCCGAGTCAAAACTCGATCCTTGCTCCTTGACCCATTCCCCCTTCACCTGTACTTTCTTCTGCGTCCGTTCGGCCCCGGAGAAATCCATATATTCGACATTCGATTCAAGGAAATTGACAGCTCCGAGGATGACGCCAATGGCAACGACGATTCCTCCAATGATGATCTTTGGCTTCATACCACTAATCCTTTTTCATTTGATCTTCCAGACGCTTGAGCTTTTTCTCAAGTCGGAACAAGTACCACACAATACCTCCCCAGATCAGAAGAACGATCACCAGGACAATGAACATCTGATTCTGGCCAAGAAATTCCAGCATAAATGACCTCATGATTGATCGATCGACCGTTCGTATTCAAGTCTCGCCGTCCGAACACGGAGGTTCAGAAGCCAGACGAACAGGAGCGTGAATCCCACAAGTCCCATGAAGAAGACAACGAGCATATTTGATGACATTGTGAACTGAACCACCGGTCCAGCTCCCTCCGGATCCCCCTTTGCACCCGGGTGCAATCCCCCCATGATTCGCGGCATCACGAATATAAAAAACGGTACGGTTATGCCGGCGAGGATGGAATAGACGGCTGAGAGCGTTGCACGCTTTTCTTCTGTGTCCACAGCGGAACGAAGCGCAAAGTAGGCTCCATAGATAAGCAGAAGCACAAAAATGGACGTTTCACGCGGATCCCAGTTCCAGAACGATCCCCAATTGAATTTTGCCCAAAGCGCGCCGGTAATGGTCGCGAGGAAGCAAAAGAGAAGGCCCAAACCGGCAGCAGAGACCGACCTGATGTCATAGTCGATGTTTTTCGTTTTGAGATAGCGATAGCCATAGTACGTTCCGACGAGAAAGGCAACGACGGTAGCCCACGCCACCGGGACGTGAAAGAAGATGTTGCGCGCCTTCTGCTCCAACGCCGGGATAACGGGGAACTCGAGCCAGCTCTGGGGAGCAGGAGAAAGGGGAATTCCTAACGCGGCAAGAACGACTATCGTAATGAGGATAATTGATCCGTACTTCGCAAGTCGCATTTCAATCTTTCCAGACGTAGTCAAACAGAAGGTAAGAACCCCCCGTCATGGCGAGGAAGTAGCCCACGAGCACTTGAAAATCTCCAAGAGCTGCACCGAATGGCTCGCCGTCCAGCGCTTTCGCCGTCGCATTCATGACCGTGATAAGGAGAACGATCAGAATGGGGAACGAGAGGACCGGATACAAAGTTCCACGCGTGTTTGCCTTCGCGACGATCGCGGCAATGATTGTGGCGGCAGAGGCGAACCCCAGGCTCCCCAGAATGACAGTGACCGCAAAAACCGACATCGTCTTGATGACAAAAAACGTCGAAAAAACGAAGGTATACAGAATCGTCACGGCCAGAGTGAGCGACACCGTCAGTGCCGTGTTAAAGAGAAGCTTTCCGAAATACACGACCGAAGGCGATGCAACAAGCTGCAGCGTCATTGTCGTTCCCCTCTCCTCCTCGCTGACAAAGATTCTGGAGAGGCTGGACATGGCCGTGAAGAAAATCACCACCCAGTACATTCCGGAGAGAACCGTGGACGTCGGTTGGTCAGAACGCAGAGCGAAGAGAATCGTCGCAACCGAAGTCACGACAAACATGAGGAGGGCGTTCAACGCATACCGGGTTCTTAGCTCGGACTGAACATCCTTTCGGACCAATGCGTAGGTGCTTGAGATTGCGCTCATCTGTGTTTCTCAAGAATAAGAAAATATCGTCGTAACGGCAAGGAAAACAATCGGACCTCTTGTGCGTCACCCCCTATTGTTTTTGATTGCCGAGGAGAATTCTCTGCCGGCACCAGGCTGCTTCGTCTTCGTCATTCGTCGCGACGATCAGGATGGCAGATTCTTTCTGCTCACCGACGACGCGCTTCACAATCGACACGCCGTCTGCGTCGAGATTCGCTGTCGGTTCATCCAGCACCAGAATGGAAGGACGATGAAGGAGTGCAAATGCATATTTCAGTCGCTGCTTCATGCCCGAAGAGTACGTTCGCACGAAGTCGTGCCGCCGATCCCACAAACCAACAAGACGCAATCCCTCTTCAGCTCGCTCGTCGAAAGCGAAATCGTTCGAGCGAATTTGTGACAGCAGCTCCAGGTTTTCAAGAGCGGAGAACTCGTCGTAGAGCTGGAGGTATGGGCTGACCAGTCCAAGGCGACCCCTCATCTGATCGGCGGAGAGTCTCTTGCCGGCGATGGTATAGTGAACTCCTCCGGAGCTCGGGGAGAGAACAGCGCACAGGATCTTCACCAACGTCGATTTCCCCGAGCCATTTTTCCCCGTAATGGCCAATGAGTCTCCCTGCAAAAGCGAAAACGAGATATCTCGAAAAATCAGCCGGCGATTGAATTGCTTCGAGAGACCCGTCACCATCAACGAAATGTCGCTCATTGAACGATGGCCACTTTCCATGTGAGCTCCGCGTCGTCACACCGGGCGACGACAAAATAGATGCCGGATGACACGCGTGACTGCATGTCTGCGGCGGGAACATAGGCCAGCCTGTTGCCGAACGATTCGACAACAGCGTAATCTCCGGAGAAAACGAGATCAAGGGAACTGCTCAGCAGAAAGATTCGGGCGGAAGTACCCCTTGTTCCACTCATGGGCAGAGCAAGTCGAGAATCCCTCGACAATCGAAACGGGTTGGGAGATGGATCGGGTGCAGCGTTGGCATTCGCTCGAGTGGAAGATTCGAGGTACATCGTTCTCCACGCATTCGCTCGGTCCGTTGAAAAGCCGATGGTGTACCCTTTCGAGAGCTTCTGATATGGCGGATTCGCTTGACCGGACACTAACTTGACCTCCAATGAGCGGGGAACACTTGCTGATTCGATGGCCTGATTCACCTCGACGTTGGCAACGACTGCAGTGATCGTGTCACCGGGAATGGCAAACTGGAAGAGCTGAGTCGACAGAGGAAAGCCCGACGTCGTGACTGCAGCCGAAAGCCCGCCGAATGCTGCCGTCGCGTTTGGAAGAAAACGTGGATAATACTTCCCCTCGTTGTAGAACCGAACCGTGTCTGCTCGATCCGCGGTGAAGAAGTTCCACGAGCTGAACAGAGCAAACTCCGCTTCGATCGTCGAACCCTGTCGTTGGATCACTTTTGTCGCGCTCTGAAGAAATGGATCGGTCCTCATCCCTTCCCAGATTTCCCTCATAACGTTGCCCGTGAACCGCTTTGTCAAGAAATGCGCCCACACGCACCTCTCATAGCCATAGTTGGATGGCCCCGAATACGTCGCGAATGAGTACGACCGACCCTGTTCGTCACGAAATGAGCGAAAATATGACGGCACATCGAAAAAATAGTCGTTAATCGAAGTGAAGAGCACATCTTCCATCCAGACGCTCGAAAGCTCGTAGAAATAGAAATCGAACATGGGACTCGTGGTCCAGATCCCGTAAGATCCGACCTGAATGGCGTGAAACAGCTCGTGTGCAGCCGTGACCCTGAGCCCGTTCATCCCCGTGGTTCTATGGCCCAAATAGTCATTGTCGATTTCGATATACGTCGAGTAACGTTGGCGGGGACCGTTTTCGATCAAATCGGTCGCTTCGAGCCATGACGTCTGGCCGAAGGTCTGTGAACCCATTTCTTCGATATAAACATCGTACTCCGGCCCACCCCCTTGCTGACCGTCCGAGGGCGGAGCCGCGTACCCAAGCGAGTCCGACTCCAGCCTCAGACAGTAGTCAAAAGCCGCCGCCACCGAGTCCACGTATTGCTCCGCAGTGTTCGGCAGACGCTGAAGTCCGGCTATTGAAAGCAGCGCCGGCGCATCGACTCCGGTCGTGTCGTAGTGAATTCGGAAGCGCCTCGAAAGACTCAATCGCGACCTCTGTTTCACCGGACGTTGCAGTGCCTGAGCGGCGCTCAGTCTTGCCTGAGCCGGAAGCTCCCGCCACCGAGCATGGATGAGTGCCACGAGCGAAGTCCCACACTTCACCCCTCCTTCAGGACCTCTCACACGGAGTTCTGACTCTACGACCCGGCAAAGTGCTTCCGGGCCTGAGAGCCTCGACCCCAGGGGCTGAGCAGAAATCACATTCGCGAAGAGAGCACAGCCGACAAACAAGTGAAACGACTTACCGAAGATTTCCACCCTGCCCTCGTCGTAGCATTTTTCCATCGTAGAGTTTCATTGTTCCCTTGTCCGTTAGAGTGACAGCAAGGTCAGGCACTCCATCACCATTCACATCACCCACAGCGAAGCGTCCAATGCCTGCGCCGGAGACAAGAGCGCGAAATTCATCCAACGTGGCGCCGGCCCTACCCCTCAACCATCCTACCGACCGACTGTTCACATCGTTGACGAGGATGTCGAGCATCCCATCACCGTCCAAATCGACAAGTTGCAGTTGTTCCCGATCGCCGATTCGTATGTTCAGGGCAATCGTGTCCGGACGCGCGAATGAACCATGTCCATCTCCACGCGCGAGCTTCACGATCTGGTCATTCATTGGAAACGAGAACACGACATCTGGGATGCTGTCGCGGGTAACATCTGCAATCCAAAGGTAGCTTCTCTCGATGACTGTTTCTGAAAGCTCGTACGAAAACGTTTTCTGTTTGAATGAAGAGGCAGAGTCCCCAAGCGAGATGGCAAATTCATATTTTGACGTCGAGTTGTTCCGATAGATGTACGCCACATCCAGCATTGCGTCGCCGTTGAGATCACCAACGGCAGCTCCCAAGAGAGCGTTTGGTATGCTCAATCGGAAACTGCGTTCAATAAATGTCTGACCGCCAATCTGCTGAAACAATGTCAGTGAGGGCGTGCCACTGCTTGACACCCAAGTGAAGCAGAAGAAATCAACAAGATCGCGATGCGAGCCCGCGGAAGCGAGGATCTCGGTCGCGCCGGCCACCGGCATGATGGCGTTCGTGAAGGATCGATCTCGCGAATCTATCATGAGAAACGACAGCTGATCCGATTTCGGGTACGAAATGACGAATCGTGCAGTGGAATCCCAGAGGGAATGAAAAGCAAGATTTCGTGGTCCTGGAGCAAGAGAATACGTTATTTGACCCTGTATTCCTCTCCCATCCACATTGCTGAACAGCGAGAGCGAGTTGCTCCCCGCGTTGACAAGTGCTACGTCGTTAAAGTTGTCTCCATTCGTATCATCAATCCTCACGGCCAGAGGGCCAAGTCCCGTGACAAACTCCAACGAGTCGTTGAGTGTGATCGAAGCTTGCGCGTTTCGATAGATCAGGATTTGCTGCCGTTCTCTGTCCAGAAGGAGAGCATCGAGGAGGCTGTCGCCATCGACGTCTTCGAGGAGGACCTGTCGTGTATCACCACCGGCCGAGAAATCGTTGTGATCGGGAGGCGACTCCATGCCTGCAGAAAGGACCACCTGCATCTGCGAAGGCCGCTCAAGGGCGACAATATCTTGGAATCCGTCCCGGTTTACGTCGCCGATGACGATCGATGTGGCAGGTTCATTCAACGGAATGCGCATGCGGGGACGGAAATCGCCAAGGCCATTGCCTTCCCAGACCTCGACCACAGAAGATTTCTCGTAGGACAGTACGAAATCCAGAACCCCCGTGGGTGTCATCTGGGCAGCAAGGAGCTGGTTCACCTCGCCTTCAATTGGATAAGCAGCTTGGTCGAGGAATTTTCCCTGGCCCACGCCATAGACAAGGTGGAGCTCGCTCCTCACCCAATCGTAGAAGACGAAGTCCAACAAGTTGTCGTTGTTCAGATGAACAAGTGCCAATTGTCTCACCGCGTTGTCGGGGCCGATCACGCTTCCTTGCCGGAAGCGAAGCCCCCCGACGCCAAAGAACGGGATTACGCCCGGATTGTCACGATCATAGACAAGGAGGTCCGATTTCTGGTCGTTGTTCACGTCCCCGATCGCGATCCCCGTCGGTGTAACCGGCAGAGTCAACGTGCTCGCGATTCGCAGGGTGTCCGCCTGAAGGTCGGTCACAAACGCGAGGCGCTTCTCTGCCTTGCTCACAAGCACCCCGACGTCCTGCCGATCCTTCGCCAGCCCCGCAATCAGAAAATCTTCGAGTGGCACCGCGACGGCGTGCTCTTTCCACGAATGCACGCCTAACGTCGTGTCAATCGTCAGCGTTGCGATACGCTTTTCTCCGTTGTTCCAGAGGAAGAGGGTCTTGAGTGCTCCTTGCCCTCGGCGGAGCAAAAAGTGTTCAAAATGCCCCGGGAGCGCCAGCGAACGATAGACGCCGAAGGCCGTCTCTTGGGTTTGAGCCAGCAACTGAGAGGTTGTCAGCCAGAAGGAGACTACAGTGGCCGCAATGAGATGTGAGGAACGATGAAGAGATTCTTGGTAATGAGACACGGAAACCTACGACCTTAGCCTCTGCTGCGCCGTTATGGATTCTGCTGGTTCATGTGGATCTAGACACGTTTGCGGTGGAGCAGACGCAACTCGCGCCGTCGGGCTGCATCGGCATATCGGCGCTTGTGCTCCTTGGTCACCGGTCGTATCGGCGGGGCGAGAACGGGCTTGCCTTCGTCGTCAATCGCGACGAACGTAAGATACGCGGTGTTGGTATATTGGCGTTCTCCTGTGAGCAAGTTCTCCCTTGCTACGCGCACTCCTACTTCAAGCGACGTCCGAAACACGCGGTTGACGGATGCTTCGAGGATTACAACATCTCCCTGTGAGATCGGATGATGAAAGTTAAGCTCATCAACCGACGCCGTGACGCACACCCGATTGGTGTGGCGAGAGGCCGCTATCGCTGCAGCAATGTCGATCCACGCCATCAGTCGCCCCCCGAGCAAGTGGCCCAGCCTGTTGGTATCCGTCGGCAACACCATTTGAACCATCTGAACCTGGGATTCGTTCACCGTTCGTATCTTGGTCCGAGCCATTCAGAGTGACTCCTGAGCTGAGAGATCCCTCGTCATTGGATGCATGGTCTCCATAGGAGAAGCAGCCGCACTGCTGTGTGAAAGCCTGGAAAGGATTTCTTTTCTGAGTTCCTCTGCCTCCCCCTTTAACGAGCTCTCAGGATACTTCGAGAAGAACTTCTCGATTTCCTGCAATGCCTCTTTGTGCCGGTTTCGCCGCATCATCGCCTCTGCCTTTTTCAGCTGCGCCTGCTCTGCATAGGGAGTGTCGTGATACTTCTCCAAAACGTGGTCAAAGGAAGTTACCGCCGACTTGTAGTACTCCATCTTCATATACGTGATACCGTTCTCGAACGCCTTCCGCGCAAGTTTCGTGTTGAGCTCGGTGATCTTCGCTTCCGCGTCGAGCACGAGTGAATCGGTCGGGTGATATTCAATGAAGGTCTGAAACTCATCGATTGCCTGCCTTGTTTCGTCCTGCTCGAGATAGTACGGCCGATTTTCCTCAGAGAAGGTATAGTAGCAGAGTGCCCGCTTGTACCTGGCCTTCGCAACATACTCGCTGGTCGGCATCGTCTGAACCAGCAGCTGATATTCGTACGCAGCAAGAATGTATTCTTGCCTCATGAACCGGCATTCCCCCATATAGTATTGTGCGTCGTCAGCGAAGGCACTGCCCGAATACTGAAGTGTGACGATTCGGAATTCATCATTAGCCTGAAGGTAGTCCTCATCCTTGAAATTCTGCATGCCGAGCTGAAAGCGCTGTTCCAACGTCATCAGCGCAGTTTCTTCGCTCGATGCGCAACCCTGCGCAACGAGGGCCAACACCATGAGAGTCGAGAACACCGCGAGGATGCGGAATTGCCCAGCTTCAGTTGTTTTTGCTCTGTGGATCAATTTGCGTAAACCACGAACCATTGATTTCCTGTATTTCGACAGTTGAGAGCTTCTTGAGTCGTTCGATGAATGCTTGTTCTTCGGACCGCGTTAACGAAAACGAAGGCTGCAGGGCCGCGCGCACCGGGAGCAACCTCACGTCCTCGAGGGCTACCCCACGCGGGGATTTCGCCAGACGTAATTCTATCCCAAGACCCCTTTGCGTCCATTCCCGGCGAGGCTGGTAGAACACGAAATTCCCGAGAGAGTAGAAAATGAGCTTGTTCTGATACCGTTCGATCCCCTGCACATAATGTGGATGATGCCCGATAACGACATCGGCCCCTGCGTCGACGAGAGCTCTCATGTCCTTGCGCGCAGATGCCGTCGGCCGGTCGGTGTACTCCATATCGCTGTGGTAGCTCGCAATAACAAAGTCAGCATCGTGTCGAAGCTCGCTGATCGCTTGCCGGGCCATGAGCTCATCAAAGAGTGCGATCCTTCCCTGCCACGGCCCTTTGAGATTAACGAACTTCGTGTAGGCGACGAAACCGATCCTGATGCTGTCAATGTCGAGAATTGCCGGCGGAAACCTCGAGACAGAATCCTCGGCAGTGCCCGTGAACAAGATCCCTGCAGCACGCAGGTTTTCGATCGTTTCGCGCAAGCCCCTTAAACCGTAATCATAGGCGTGATTATTCGCCGTTGAAACGACGGAGATGTTCGCGCCTTTGAGTGTGAACGCGCCTTCGGGCGGGCCGCAAAATATTAGATCAAACTGCGGGTGCTGGGTTTGTCCACCCTGGTCGCTCAACTGGCTCTCAAGGTTCACGAGGACGGCGTCCGCGCGTGAGAGCGCATCTTGAACGAGCGCGAACGGATATTCCAGGTCGCCTTGGATCAACTTCTGCCCAACGGATCGGCCGAGGTTGACGTCCCCAAACGCAAGCACACGAACCTGTTTCGAAGAACCCTGGTCTTGTGCGTGCAGAGTAATGACGAAAGCACAAAGCACGACAAAGCGGCAGTGCAGGATCCTTCCCTTCAATTTCTCACCGTGAAGAACAGATAGACAATCAGGAACGTGCCGGCAATCATCAGGATCGGTCCAGCGACCCTTTCAAAGAACGAACTCGTACCGCTTCCCGGACCCCCGCCGTGAAGGCCGTACGCACGAGGCTCTTCCCGAACTTGCACCGTGTCAGTCGATGAGCGTTGGAACGAGCCCAGATACGTTGTCTCGGTGATCGCCGGGAGTTGGAAGCGAGCCTCCAGGATGGTTTGGATCGTGCGCTGAAATGTGCCTGAATTCGTCGCAGCATAGCTGAGAGTTTGATCAATCACGTGAACTTGCACAACTGGACTGGTGACGTCGCTTCGACCGAGTGAAGATTTCAAGCCGGATTTGTCAAGGATCTCAAGCAACACGTTTTCAACCATCATCTGATTGGTGCGCGCTTCGACGCTGACCCTGACCGATGCCGAGTCGACCAGTCTCGGTCGAATCTTCTCTGCGATATCTGCCGCGATGCTCGTGGCCTGGGCTCTCAGAATGAGGAAGGCACTCTGATCCAACGCCTGGGTCTGGCTTCTGCTCCACCCTGTCGCGATCAACATGCCGAGAGTGATAAGTCTGGTCAAGTGTCGTCGCACGATATGATCTAGCCGTAGATTCCGCGCAGTTTTAGGGTTCGCGCCACCTTGTCAATAGCAACAACATAGGCGCCGATTCGCAGGGAAACCTTGTGCCGCTCAGCCGTTTCGTAGACCAACGCAAAAGCATCTTTCATCATTCTTTCGAGGCGTCTGTTGACGCGATCCAGTGACCAGAAGTAGCCCGCTCTGTCCTGCGCCCACTCGAAGTACGAAACCGTCACGCCGCCGGCATTCGCCAAGATGTCAGGAATGACCAACACACCCTTCTCCAACAAAACTGGATCTGCATTGGCCGATGTAGGTCCATTCGCACCTTCACAGATAATCTTGGCTTTGATCTTGCCGGCGTTCTGATGAGTAATCTGGTCTTCTTTTGCTGCCGGCACAAGCACGTCACATTCAAGCTCGAGAAGCTCGCTAGTGTTGATACGCTCGGCGCCCGGGAACCCGGCGAGCGTTCGGTTGAGGCGCACCCATTCAAGTGCTTTTTCGACATCAATGCCTTTCTTGCTGAAGAACGCGCCGCTGATATCGCTGATGCCGATGATTCGACAACCTTGCTCGCGGAGAAGTTGAGCTGCGACGGATCCAACGTTTCCAAATCCCTGAACAACAACGCTGCAATCCTTGGGTTTCATTCCCAATCGTTCCATAGCGCTCAATGTCACAATCGTGCAACCTCTTCCCGTGGCCTCGCGGCGTCCCAGCGAGCCTCCTAACAAGAGCGGTTTGCCTGTCACGACGGCTGATTCCGTTCGCCGCATGTGCATGCTGTAGGTGTCCATGATCCACGCCATGGTCTGTTCGTTCGTATTCATGTCCGGGGCAGGGACATCTCGATCAGGGCCAAAGATGTCGATCAGGTTCGAGGTGTACCGTCTGGTAATTTTTTCGAGGACCAACTGACTCAGCTTCGACGGGTCGCATCGTACTCCTCCCTTCGCTCCACCAAACGGAATGCTCAGCACCGCGCACTTCCAGGTCATCCACGCAGCCAGAGCCTTGACCTCGTCCAGGGTGACATCGGGAGCGTAGCGTATTCCACCCTTCGAGGGACCGAGGATGTCATTATGGATAACACGGTATCCCTCGAAAACCTTGACTTCACCCGTGTCCATCGCGATCGGGATGGAGACAATGACCTGGCGGACCGGGGTTTTCAGATAATCATACACTCCAGGCTCGAGATTGAGAATCTGAGCTGCCACGTCGAAACGGCGCATCATGGATTGGAGGGGATTCTGCCTATCCAGAATCGGCGCCGGCTCTTGATAAACAAAGGACTGTGGTTGCGTCGCCATGATTGCCTCAAAATTTCTTCAGAAGAATTATGAGATTCCCCCCAGAGCGATCTGTTCGAGTCTCGCAATGCGCTCCCCGGTCGGCGGGTGTGTTGAGAAGAGTTTGAGCACGCCACCGCCCCGTAATGGATTCACAATGAACATGTGAGCCGTCGCCGTACCGGCATTTTCCATTGGATGCCGCTCAACCCCGGCTTCGAGTTTTCGAAGGGCATTGGCGAGGCTCAAGGGTCTCCCACTGATCTGGGCACCACCCGCATCTGCCGCAAATTCCCTCGAGCGGGAAATCGCAAATTGAATGAGCATCGCTGCAATCGGGGCGAGAATGATAAGCAGCAACTGACCGAGCGGATTGGAGTCATCGCGATCCCGGCTGCCCCCGCCGAACATCGAAGCAAACATCGCCATTCTGCTGAGGAAGACAATGGCTCCGGCCATCGACGCGACGATCGTTGCCGTGAGAATATCGCGGTGCT
>CAZTKU010000072.1:0-12944 GCA_964614245.1 uncultured Ignavibacteriaceae bacterium | reverse complement strand
CACATCGGCGTGTTCGGCAGTCCGACCAATGTTGAAATCGTTCGGCACAATCCCCACGTGGACGACGTTTACGTTCTCTACTCCAATGTCTTCCGACTTCTCCGTGAAATCCGGCGCGCCCGGCACAAGCAGTATGACGTTGTCCTGAGCTTCGTGTTCAATCGGACTACGACCGTCGCGCTCCTTGCACGGTTGGCGGGCCCCGAGGCACTGAGAGTTGACCACGCGGACGAGAAGTATCAGTTCTATTTCAATCGTCTCGTCAAGACTCCCCGCTATTCTGTCCATATGGCTGAGTTACTCGGTGCCTATCTGAAAGAAGTCTTCGGCGTCGAGCTTCCAGAGAAGGATCTTCAGTTCGAGATTTATCTCGATGAATTGTCGAAGAGTGCAGTCGACCGCTATCTTCAACAGCATCATCTCAGGCGACGTTCTGATCACTCAAGTGATTTCCTGCCTTACATCGTGTTCAATCTATCCGCCACGGACGCTGAGAGAAGAATATCCACTGCACAGGCCAGGGCGCTTGCCGGATATGTGGGAAAGAAGACGAGTTTTCGAACCGTTGTGATTTGTTCCCCCGACGATCATGTAATGGGAAAAGCTGCTCGGACGGCAGGCGAGTTCGAGCACTGCTTGATGTTCCCTCAGAAGGGGATTGCCTCGCTCCTTGAGATTGCATCGCTCATTGAGGGAGCCTTCTGTGTTCTTACGCCGGACACAGCCATCATTCATTTCGCATCGGCTGGAAAGACTCCTGTGCTGGGATTTTACGCTCCCCACCACGCAATGAAGGAATGGTTGCCGTTCCATGTGGAGCACGACCTTCTGATGGCAGCTCCTGGTCAACCAGTTTCGTCGATCCCCATTGAGCAAATGCTACGCAGGACCGACGAGTTCTTGGAGAAGTCACGTACCCAACTTACCAGCGCCCCGTCTTCGCCATCCCTATGAAGCGCACGGTCCCGTCGAAGGAAATCACCAAGGTTGGGCTGTTCCTGTTTGCGTTCAGCTTACCTATCTCGCATGTTCCAGCTCAGTTTGGCATCGGCCTGGCTGTTCTCGGGTGGCTGCTGGAGGGAGTGTTCAACAAGAACTGGCAGGTCAAACGGCATATCGTTTTTGTTCCCTTGACCTTCTACGTACTCTGGAACATCCTTTGCGCTTCGATTTCAGCCAGACCTCTCCACAGCCTGGCTGCCGTTCTCGACAACGAGTGGCCGCTGCTGATCATGTTGATGTTGTTCTGGACAGTCGACAACGTGAAGCTGCTCTCGAATCTCACCTACACCTTTCTCGCTGCTTCTTCTCTCGCGATGGTGTACGCGCTGTGGCAGACGGTGGGCGGGAGAGAGCTTTATCGCGGCATGGCGCTCGACCCGATGGGCTGGGGATTCTATCGGGCTGTCGGGTTCTACGGGTTCTACCTTACCTTTGCAGCGCTTGCCATGATTGTGTTCTTCCTTTCTGCTGGCTTTCTGGTCGAGTTGAGAGAAAGGAAACGATGGCTCTTCGGGGGAATGGCGGTCCTGAGCTTCCTGGCTGTCGTGGGAACGTTTGCGCGGAGCATCTGGCTTTCGTTCGCCGCTGCGATTCCGCTCTCTGCGTTCACACGCGGTCGCAAGGCCGGTATCGTCGTCACCAGTGCGCTTCTCATTCTGACGGCGGCGGGAATCCTCGCCGTGCCGGCACTCCGCTTCCGTGCTGAATCCATCATCGATCTCTCGCAGAACCAGACCCGGCTCAACCTCTGGAAGACAGCAGTCCGCATCTCAGCCGATCATCCAGTCACGGGTGTCGGAGAGGACAACTGGGACTACTTTTTTGACAGATACCGCGTCGAAGGATACTACGATAGCACGGTCCATCCCCACAACGATTATCTCGCGGTCCTCGTTTCCTCCGGCTTCCCTGGATTGATTGCCTTCGTTTCGATGTGGGGTGTTGCGCTCTCTGCGGGCTTCCGCACGTCACGGCGGGCGCGGGACCAGCGACTGCGAGCCATCGCGCTTGGCTCGACGTTTTCAGTGCTGGGTTTTCTTGTTGCAGGCGGTTTCCAGAACTACTACGGCACCTTCATTAATTGTCTTGGCTGGTGGTTTGTCACGGGATTGCTCTTCGCGGCTCTTGGCCTGGCGAATCGAGGAGAGGAGAGAGCGACGGGCCGAGCCGAAGGGGAGAGGGGAGCTGAATGATCGGTCAGATGAGCTTGTAGTTCTTGTACTCGCCGATGCGTATCCCGCTCCTTGATTCAATCCATTCGAGGATTACATCCCGCAGTGGCAGTTTCACCCTCGCCTGGTCATATTCAAACGGCCAGTTGGCGGAACGAATTCGGTCGCGCATCACCGCGGGATGGGAGCCCGCGTATGTCTCCAATCGGGTGCCGCCCTGGTAATCGAAACTGGAGTTGTTGCCGAGTTTCTGTTCTACCCAACGATCTGAATGCCATAGCTTGTTAAAGCTCCGCTGCTTTGCCATCTGGATTTCCGGGGGTTTCACCCATCCGTAATGGTAGATCGCGGCGTTCAGAGGCTTCACGCGCAGCTTTCGACCGTTGATGCGGAATCCCTGCGCATCTCCCCAGGATCGTACCCCGATGCCGTTCCTCACCAGTCGGATCTCGTGCCGGTACCATCGTCGCGACGTGCCGACGTATCTGTAGCTTCCGTAGAAATGCTTGTACATGAAAAGCAGTCCCTCCACGCTCTCATCACCGTGGAATTGCTCGACGGCATTTCTGATGAGAGGGAGATCGTGTTCGTGAAGGACCTCATCTGCCTGGAGGTAGAAGGCCCAATCCGCCGTAACGTGATCGAGCGCGATGTTGGTTTGTTGCGCGAGGACAGAGCCACCGGTGCGGAGTGATTCATCCCATGTGGTTTCAATGATCCTGATCTTCGGGGAATCGAGTTGACGAATCCGCTCGAGCGTATCATCGCTGGATTTGCCGACAGCGATGACGAATTCGTCACAGACGGGGAGGATCGAGGAAATGGATTCCAGGAACGGATAGTCGAACGTGACGCCGTTACGGACAAAAGAGAAACCGCTGATGGTCATACCGAGTTGGAGAAGCCTCTCTGGAAAGGTTTGCTCGCAGGCTCTTTTGTTTATTAACGATTTTCTGCTACGGACCGCAGTAATTTCACAAAATCCCCACTTTCTATATAGCCGGCCACTTTCGTCAAAGGCTCGGCATTGGAGTAGAGGAAGACCGTCGTGGGATATCCATTGACGCCCATTTCCCTCGCGATCGTCATCTCCGTCAGCCGTCTGCCTTTGTACGACAGCTCTCGAGGTGACTCCGCATTAAGCTTCACGGCTACGAAATACGATTGGAGCACAGCCTTCACGTCCGGATTCGTGTACACATCTTTGTCCATTTTCTTGCACCAGGTGCACCAGTCGGTGTAGACATCGATGAGGACCTTCTTGTTTGTCTGTTGCGCGAGAGCGATCCCCTCATCGAAGGAGTACCAGCGAAGCGCTTGAGCATCCAGGCCAGGCTGTGCCCAGGCGCCGGGCCGAGGAACTTCCAACTGCTCCGTCTCGACATCGCGCGGGACGAGTGTGAAACTCACCGACGTGGTCTGTCCGATCGTGAGTTCCAACTTACGCGACTGCTGTTCGAAGCCAACGCGACGAACGGTGAGAGAATACTTCCCGGCATCCAAACCATCGAAGCGGAATTCGCCCTTGTCGGTCGTAGACGTCCCGCGTGTCACACCGGTCTTCACGACATTCAGAATGACTGCAGCGAAAGGCACAGGTTTGCTTTCGTCATCCACGATTTTCCCCTCAATCTGACATGTCGATACCTGCGCGAAGCCGGTTGCCGTGAAGAAAACGACCAACGTGAACACCATGCCTAGCGTCCACAAGGAGACGACGGCAAGTCTGTTCATGCGATGTTCCTCCTCGTTATGATTGATGATGCGTACGCTCGGGGCAGCAGCGGTCAAGCGCCAATGCAATTTGTGGAGAGTCCAGCCTAATGTCAATCCCATAGGAATCTCCGCACAGGATCTCTTCTGTGCGACAGGGCAGGTTGGGTCGGCTCTGAGTATGGCTGTGGCCAATTGCCGGGTCGGTATGACCTGCTTTGAGGTTCATCGGATTGCAGGACGTGATTTGAGGGATCCAGAAGGATTTGTGACAATATATCCCTGACTCGCTCTTCAGTCAGGAGATGGGCGACCTTTCAAGTATTGACCCCCAAGCCTTCTCAGGACTGAGAAGAGAGCAATGGGACGGCCTTAAGTCGCGTACGACAGCGCAGAGGCCCGTGGGTCGCGATTTTTTTTCTCGGTTCCGCGCAGTCTCCGCAGATTCTCCATTTACGCCGCTCGGGATAGAGTGGTTATTGATAAAGAAGGTACCTCGCGCGCACACTCTTGAACTTTTCGAGATCGTCCTTCCACGATGTGAAGATCTCGTCGGGGGATTTGCCTCCATCGAGCATCGTTCTGACGCTCGCTCTCCCGCTCAGTCGGTCGAAGGTAGGGAGCCGCCACTGCATCTTGTCAGGATGGATCTTCTTGATCGCCCAGAGAAGCTCCAAACCGACTTTTACCGGCTCAAATGCTGTTCGGTCTGTGACGATAACAAAGATCCCGTTGCAGAGCTTGCGATTGTATTTTGGCGGTTCGGCATTGTTGGGTCTCTGCGTTGGGGTGAATTGGATCGGCCTGAGCTTCACGCCCTGTAGAGGCGTCTTCATCAGGAGTGTTGCGACGCGGACCGCGTCGAGCCACGGCGCGCCGACGTATTCGAACGGTCGCTTTGTCCCGCGACCCTCGGAGATGTTCACACCCTCGAACAAACACGTGCCTGTGTAGACGGCGGCAGCGGCCAGCGTCGGCATGTTTGGGGACGGTCGAATCCACTGCAAACCCGTCTGATCGTACCACATCGAGCGCTTCCAGTTCTCCATACGGATCACGCGCACATCTGCCTGGATGCCATTCCTCAGCCATCCCTCGCCGTTGTACATCATTGCCAGCTCACCCACTGTCATGCCGTGGGCGATCGGAATCTTGCCGAAGGCGACGAACGACTTCAATGTATCATCTCTGACAGGACCATCAACATACATTCCTCCGATCGGATTGGGCCGGTCCAGGACGATAACCGGAATGCGGTTCTCGGCGCCTGCCTCGATGACGTAGCCTAACGTGGAAACGTATGTATAGAAACGAGCTCCGACGTCCTGGATGTCGTAAATGAGGACATCAATTCCCTTGAGCATCTCAGGTGTCGGCTTGTTGATCTTGCCGTAGAGGGAACGGGCCGGTACGCCGGTCTTCGCGTCGATCCCATCGGTTACAGGTCCCGTTGTATTTCCTCGAACTCCGTGCTCCGGGCCAAAGAGAGCGACCAGCTTCACATCCTTCGTTCCGTGAAGCACATCCGCGAGATGGCGTCCGTCAGAAAGAAGGGCAGTATGATTCACGACCAGGCCGACCCTTTTGCCTTTGATGAGGTCGAAATGATTCGCTATGAGAAGATCGGCTCCCGTGATGACCTTGTGCCCCTGGGCGAGGATCGTGGCCTGAGCGAGGAGAATAAACAGTATCAGAGACGGCAATTTTCGTGGCATGGGTATTCCTTATAGAGAAGTGCGAAATCGAAAAGGGTATTTGTCTGTACTCGGGTCGAGGAAAAGAGATCTTTGCTTCTTGAAAGAAACTTTTTCAAAACTTCAACGAAGACGGCACGAGGTTTGTTCTCTGAATCTGGGCCGCACGAGATCCTCTCCTGGATCAAGGAACTATTGCAGAGTTGAGTCGAGCAAGCTCGACGGCTGGCATGCGCTGGAAGGCTGCATATCGTCTGCTCTCGAACACAAGCGCATAGTCAGGAGGGATGACCTCGTATGCCGTGACCCACTCGTAGCGGATGAACTTGTCCTTCTCAATGACCACCAGCGCGTCATCCGGGGCCCCGGAAAGCTCATCGGTGAGCCACGAGCGAAACTGAGCCCGGTCCTTCGGCGGCACGATCCTTCTCACCGGCAGGTCATCCCGCCAGCCGATGTCGGCTCCCTCGAGATAATAACTCAACTGAGGATTTCGTTCGTACCCCGCAACGATGATCTCCGAAGATTGTCGTTCCACAATGCACTCCATCAATTCGGCGGCTCCGTCCTTGTACTGAAATCTGTCATAACCGATAATGTCGTAGTAGCAGACTATAAAGGAGGGGATGAACAACAGATAGGGGATCGCGGGTCGTAAGTATTCAATCCATCCCTTCTTAATAGAGAGATACCACATGCCAACAACACAACAGGCCAGGACGAAGAAGGGAAGAATCGTCAAAGTCTCTGCAGAACTCGGGGGTTGCAGGTGAAAGAGTCGGGAGCTAAGCAACTTGGTTGCATTTCGCAACTCCTGACTTGATGCCCAGAGAACCGATAACAGCGTCCCGGCGACGAAAACTGCAGCACCCTTCCTGGAATATACTCCCCGTGTCACTTTTACGATCTCTCGTGCGGCGATCAACGAGGCCGGAACAAGCATGGGAAGCATGTAAACGGCAAGCTTTGTCCGCATCACCGAAAACACCAGGAAAAAAAGAAGAAACCACATTCCTAACAACTCCCAGTCCCGCCGCTTTTCTCTCAGTACACGATACAAACCGTGGCCGAACCACGCCACTCCAAATGGAAACAACACGAAGAGTTGATTGATGAAGTAGAGCACTTCCAGCGGCTTGATGTTTCCTTCCACGCCGTAGATCGTACGCTCAAAGAGAGCTGACGACTTGATGAAGAAGAGCGGATCACCCTTGCCGTGCTCGATCGTCATATACACATGCCAGGGGGCCGCAACCGCGAGCGCAGCGACAAGCAGGATCCCTAGCGCGCTCCAGAGCTTTTTCTTACGGCCTATGTCATACCACGCGAATGTAGGTCGAGCAGTCTGCTCGACCAGCTCCGTCGACTTCTTTCGGTCTGACTGGTGCGACACGATCCAGAGAAAACATACGAGAGGAATCCCTAACCCAACATACAGCTTCGTCATCAGTGCGGCCCCAACACAGACGCCCGCAAACAGTGCGTTCCTGAAGCTGCGGTCAGCCGACGGATCAAGCAAGAGAAGGACCGCGAGTGAGAGGAAGAACACCAATGCGGCATCGAATTGACCTTGCCTCGAAAAGAACGTGACGAAAGGGTTCAATCCAAACAGCAGCGCAGCAATGAAGCCCATCTGAGCATCGCCGAGACGCTTGCCCATTCGGTAGATGACAATCAGTGTGAGTCCTCCGAGGACGGCGGAAAAGAATCGCGCGGCGAATTCGGTTACGCCCAGGAGTGCGAACGATGCCGTGGTGAGCCAGATGTAAAGAGGAGGATGTAACGATGAATAGAGGCCGCCGATGGCAAAAGGGGTCTGATCGAGCCATCCGCCGAAGCGCAGGACACCTTCAGCACGGACTGCATAGAGCGCCTCATCCCAGGCTTGCAGATCAAGGAAGCCCAGATTCAGGAAGCGCATCAGGGCAACGGCCGTGAGGATGCCGATGGAGAGCCGCTCTTTTTGCGTGTCGTCGAATCGCTCAAACATTCAGAACAATTATCCCCTCAGCAATCCACACTCCGAGAAGTGCAACGATAGCGGCTGTCGCAATGATTTTGCGGGTCTGTGAAAGTTGACGAAGACTCTCTCCAAAATCAGACAGAAATCGCGCTGAGAAAATCGCAAGGAATGGCATCAGCGGAAAATGAAACCGACCTCCTCCAAAAAACACAAAGTGCGTTATCACCCAGCTCGTCAAGAGCGCTGCGAAAATCCACCACAATTTCTCGCGTGGAGATGCAAGGAATCCCAGAATGCCAGCAACCATGAAGCCAAAGTAGGGCACGTTTACAAGGACGATGAGCACAACAGGAAGGGAAGCGTACTTCTCCGCGTAACGTATTCCGGCATCTTCAGGATTGTTATGAAAAGACCAGACAAGAAGCCCGCCTTCGCTTTCGAAAAGGTGAGCGATCTTCTTGACTCCGTTCACAAAGAATGTACCCGGATTGCTCACGATGTACCGTGCAGCGTAGTCGAAGGCCAGCTTATTGGCTTCAATCTCGCTTCTGGCCGGCTGCAGAACCTCGGGTGCCCAACTGATCGCATAGGCGCCCGTCGTATTGGGATTGTTCCCGATGAGAAGATTGATCCCTCCATTTGTGGAAAGCGAGATGCTTCCGAACGTGAGATAGTTCCGTGCCAGCCAGGGGGCAATGACGAGAAGTGTACCGACCGCGATTGCCCCGAGGGGTCGAAGCGAAACACGGATCTTGAAGAACACGACGGGCAGAAGAACCAGAAACAAAAGAAAGCTCGGTTTCATTAAGACAAGCAGACCCGACAGCGCTCCGAGCGCCAGGGAGGCCACGGACCTTGTCAAACTCAATCGTTGCAGGAGAAGAACAGAGGCTGTCAACAAGAACGTGAAGACGCTTTCTGACAAAAGGAAATTCGTGTACAGGAACGATGGGGGATAGAAAGCCCACAGGGCGGCCCCCAAGAGCCGGGTTCGTTCTGGATATTCTGAAAGCAAATGATAGATCATCAAAGCGACGAGGGCATCAAGCAATCCCTGAAGGAACTTCACCGCCATCGGATGTTGACCTGTCAAACCGTACACCAGGCTGACAAACGCCGGGTATCCAACTGGACGATATGCTGTTGGGGTTCCGCCGTCGGTGTAGGACCCGAGTGAAACGATGCTGTGAGCAAGTCGCGCGTACTCTTTCTCATCCGATATGAGGGGTCGCTCGTGAACCAAAATGAACAGCGTCCTGAGGATGAGTCCGAGAGCGAGGATGTACAGGAGTGAACGGGGATAGTCCTGCAGCCTAGATAATATGGTGCTCACGGTAGAGCTCCATCAGACGATTGTGGACTGATTCGTAGGAATGGTACTTCTCGACCCATCCTCGTCCGGCCGTTTTTCTTGCCGCGCGGAGCTCCGGTTTATCGATCAGCTCGATCAACCGGTCGTACAGCGTCTCGGGGGTCGCAAGCACAAACGGATTCTCGGGAAGCCAGGCAACGTAGTCTGGGGTCATCTCCGTAATTGTCGGAATCCCGAGAGCGAGGGTCTCAAGCGAGTTGCGCCCATAGCCGGTCCCACCGAGGTTTCCGACTTGCTCGATCGCAAGATCACAGGTCTCTTTGATTCGAATGACTTCATCGTGCGGTTTGTGCTCGACGAGGACAAATTCAATGTCTCTGACCTTCTTCACCCGTTCGATCACCGGAATGATAAGTTCCGTTCCCTTCGCTCTCCGGTTGCTGGGGGAATGGATGATCCGAAGTCGTGTGTTCTCCGTCATTCTGATCTTGTACGGTGCAACGTCGAACGGCATGTAAATGTAATGAATGTTCGGATGACGGAGAAGGTGGTCGCTTTCATTCGTGAGGTTAAGGTCGCTCAGCTTGTCTATGACCGGATCGATTCCGCGTACACGAAGATCGCTCCCCATGTAGTGGCAGATGATCTTTTTCCCTTCTTTCTTCCACCGTTTCGCGATGCGCGCATCGCGAAAGAAATCGAGCCCCCCATCATAATGCACGATCTCGAAGCCATCCAGTTTGTGCCTCTCGATTGCCTCCAACACGATGCGCTCGCGTCTCCCATCATCCCATTGAAAATAGAGGCTTTCGAAGATGTTCCTTGGTCTGTGGATGGGAAGGTACATATCAGGGTTCCGCGCAGAGGAGACCGTAGTGCGCTCCGTCTTCCCTTTTTTAACGCTCCTCCAGAGCCGGGCAAGATGATGCCGGGGGAGAGGGAGAGTGAGGCAGATGTCTTCGGGGAAGGTGAAAACGCTACGGTGAAGTGTCACGAGCCGAGCGGTGGCGCCAAACCGGCGCTGCATGTCCATCATGCTGTAGGGGACACCGGCGACGTTGAGCGGTGCGACATGAAGGACATTCATACGCTCAGATGAACCGCTTGTAGAATGTGCTTCGGAGGATCCCGTGGGCGTTGAATTTTTCTTTGAAGCGTATGAGAGTCACGGCGGGCGTCATGTGGTTTTCGGCGTTTGTATCCTGTGAAACGCCGATGTCCACCCAGCCAAAGCCCTTTTCAGTTGCCCACTTCATGACCTCGTACATCACCACGTGAATGGGATTGTATTGCTCGTACTCGTACAACAGCATGTTATAGAAGCAGAGAGCGACCTGAACATTGCACACGAACATCAGGGATCCTGCGATGGGCTTGCTCCCCTTGTACACGAGGAAGAGCTTGAGATTCTCTGGCAAGAGCTTTTTCAGCCGGAGCAACTCCTCAAGTGTGTGAGTAGGTTTCACGCCATGGCGCGCTTTGTTGTCGACAAGGATCGGATAGAACGACTCGTAATCCTCAGAGATCTCGACTCTCAGAAGATGCTCTCGCAGGTACTTGTGGATGTAGCGCCGGGCCGTGCTTTGAAAACCTGTGACGAAGTCGCGGCGATCAAGCCGAATCGCATGCGAGATGTAATGCTTGTCGTATGTGAAGCCGCGATACGCAAGGGCGTAATCGATGTTCTGAGAGATGACCTTTTGATAAATGAATGGAGGGGGAGTCAGCAGTGCACGCTCGAAATGACGGTCACGGCAATAGTCCGAGAACGTATCCACGAGCTCGAGCGCCGTAGTGAAATCGATGTCAGCTGTGACGAATGAACCATACGATGCGCCGATGGGAGATTCGATCGTTGTCCCCATCATGGCTCCGGGGAGCAGTGCGACGATCTCTTTCTTCTTGACGAAAAGAAGGTGATGCCAGTCGAACCTCCCCTTCTCGTGATACGACAGAAATCTCTGGAGGTGAAACATGGTCCCATTGTTCGAATTGAGAACAAACTGATCCCATCGATCTTTCCAGTCTTCTGTATAGCGTACGATGTCGAGTGCCATAAGACTCAGAATTGAAATCCCATCGAAAAAATGTGCGCCTCCCCGAGTCCTAGGGAGAAGGGGACGTAAGCATAATCAAGTTGCACAATACTATAACAAAATCCAAGACCTGCGGTGAACCCACGGGATTCATACCCCGTCTCGTAGCCCAGCCGCAAGGCGAGCGCGTGATCGAATACTGCCTCCAGACCCAACTGTGCGTGTGTGCGATTCCGATAGAGCTCATTGGCAACTCCGACACTGGGTCCGAACGAAAAATCGCGATATTGAATCTTGTAGCCTATGCCGAGCCGGCCGACGCCGGGAAGCTGAGAAGGGTCAGTGCGAAACTCGCCGAGCTCTCCGATATTGGTCAAGGAGATGCCCGCAGTCAGACCCTCTAGGGGAGTTCGGTAAGCAGCGCCGAGGTCAAGTCCGAAACCCGTTGCTTCATTGACGTACAGCTTTTCATAGAGATATTTCAGCGCACCTCCCACGAAAAGCGCATCAGAGACCCTTGTAGCGCAGCCCGCTCGGAACGTCGCAAACCGGGCAGTGCATGTTCCGAGCGGAGGTCCCGGAACCTCGCGTATCTCGATACCACGTACATTTGTGTTCAAGACGGTAAGGCCAATCGTGCCGAACGAAAGGGGTATTTGAGTCCCAACCAACTCGCTCTGAACATCCTGGATCCACTGAGAATGCGAAAGAAGGAGAGAGACCGGGCCCTCAGACCAGAGGTTCGCGGGATTGATAGACGAGGAAGAATACGTCCCAATATCGGCAACGGCTGCTCCGCCCAGCGATGCCAACCGCGCGCTCATTGGTAGGTTGAGTTGTGACGATCCTGTCGAACTCCCCTGAGCGAAGACCAGGCCGATGGAAAGCCCAAGCAACGACAAAATCTGAATCGTGGTTTTCATCGAAAGCTCAGGTTGAGAGAAAGCATGTGAATTCCGCCGGGCGAGTAGGGCTCGAGGACATACGAATAATGAAGAACAGGCTTAAAGATGTCAATCGGGGCTCGTAGCGAAAAGCCGAACGCCGGCTTGGCAGTTATGTCGCCCGCGAAGGAAACCTGGTCGATGCCGCCGCGAACGGAAAACTGCTCGTGCAGATGGATTTCGGCGCCCATCCGAGCCAGCAAAGTCGGGCCAATCCACTCAAGCTCGCCTGCAGCTGTTGCACCGAGAAAGCCGGGCGAGTAGCTGATGCCGATCTTCCTTCTGAGCGGGAAACGATCGACGGTTACATTTCCCTCGCGCCCATACAGCTGAGAGGTGTCCCACTTGTACTTTGAATTGATATCGTGGATGACCACGCCGATTGTCCACTGTTCGTCGACTGCGTAGACAAAACCGACATCAAAACCGACCGTCGTGCTCTTCACATCTTCGAACAACGAATAGTAAAAGATTTTTGTCGAAACTCCAATTGCAGCCTGCTCGGTGACCTTGATTCCAAACGAGAGGAAAAATTCGTTCTCAGACGTTGAATACGTCTCCGTGACCACGCCATCCCTGTTTCGTCCTTCCAGATTGGAGACGCCGGCGTTGATAATGCCGACGGAAAAGCCTCCCGACGGGCGCAGGCTTTGGCTGAAGCTGGCGAAATTCAGATTTCTGTCGAGAGGCAGAAAACCCACAGCAACCATTGCCGAAGCGTAGGTTTGGAACGGAACCAACGCTGGGTTGTAGTAGCCCGTGATTTCATCCGATCGAACGGCGGAGAATGCGTTCGCCATGCCGATCCCCCGGGCACCGAATCCCATACGCGTCGGAGTACCAGCCATTCCCCCTAGGGCGTACTTGTTTTGGCCGTTGGCTGTGAACGCGACGAAGCCCCAAGAGAAAGCTGCAACCATCGCGAAACAATATGATGCGCGTTTCACCATTCTATTGAAGAACGAAAATCTTCCCCCAAATCGGTTCGCTTCCTTCAACCTCAACCCGATAAAAATAGACGCCGTTCGCGACGCGCCGGTCCAGGTCGTCCTTCCCGCTCCAAATCTCGTCGTGTTCCACCGTCCCTGAGCGCGCCGCATTCCGGATG
>CAZTKU010000071.1:0-13054 GCA_964614245.1 uncultured Ignavibacteriaceae bacterium | reverse complement strand
TCCGATTTATCATTGAAACCATCAAATCGACGCCCGATCAGGATCTCGGCACGACGTCGACAGGGCACAAGAAGAAGCTTCATGTTCCCCGGTTCGATATTGACATTGCCAAGTGCTGCTACTGCGGGCTTTGCGTCTACCCCTGCCCGACAGAATGCATCGTTATGACCGACGTCTATGAATTCTCCGAGTTCGATCGCCATAACCTGATATACAACTACAGCATCATGACGCCGCAGGAGATCGAAATGGCCACGGAGAAGCTCAAGAAAGCAGAGGAAGAAGCGGCGGCCAAGAAGGCTGCAGCAGCTGCGGCGAAAGCTGCATCGACTCCCGCAGCGCAACCTTCGGCTCTGCCGACGACCGGCGGAACCGCACCACAGAATCCGAAGCCGACGGGACCTGCGCCGGACTCATCACAGAAGCCTGGAAATTCGTAACGCCTGTGGATCTCTACACGATCATATTTTACCTCTTTGCTCTGATTACAGTCGTTTCGGCTTCCATCGTTGTCCTTTCGAAGAACATCGTGTATTCGGCCTTCGCATTGCTCTTCGCGTTCTTTGGAGTGGCGGGACTCTATGTTCTCCTCATGGCGGATTTCATAGCGATCACTCAGCTCTTGATCTACGTCGGCGGCATCCTCGTGCTCATCATTTTTGGCGTGATGCTCACGACTCGGGTGATTCGAGTCGATATGAGAACGAATGCCGTGCAATCGATTCCGGCCGTCTTCATTGTCGCGGCACTGGCAGCCACATTGATCGGAGTCTTCTGGTCGACGGACTGGCGGGTCGCACCGGCGTCAGCAAGTTTTGAGAAGACAACACCGAAGATCGGGGAGATGCTCTTGTCCAGCTACCTTTTGCCGTTCGAGATTGCCTCGGTGATTTTGTTGGTGGCACTGGTCGGAGCGGCGATGATTGCGAGGAGAGAGAAAAAAGCTTCGTAACAGTTGAGAGACTCCCGCAATCTTGGAGATTTTGGGAGGCTCCCCAAAAGAGGAAGTGACGATGTTTCAAGAAATCATTCGATGGCTGCAAACACCTGGGCTGAATCACTTTCTCATCATCAGCGGCATTCTGTTTTCGCTCGGCGTGTTCGCGATCCTGACGCGCCGGAATGCGATCATGGTGCTGATGGGCATTGAGCTCGTGCTGAACGCTGCCAACATCAATTTTCTTGCGTTCTCGCGCTTCACGTCGGGCACCCTTGACGGGCAAGTGATCGCGATCTTTGTAATCATCCTGGCTGCTGCTGAGGCAGCGATCGCTCTCGCGATCGTCCTGAACATCTACCAGAACTTCAGCACGGTCAATGTTGATGAGATCAACAAGTTGAAAGACTGACTCTCTTCGACCTAGAAGCGTCAATCGAAAATCGACAACTGAAAATTTCCTGAGATGTCCCCAGAGACCATTCTCCAACTCAGTGCAGTCGTTCTTCTGCTCCCGCTCGCCGGCTTCGTTCTCCTGATCTTCTTCAACAAGAAGCTCCCACGGCAAGGGGATTGGCTGGAGACCGGAATTCTCTTCCTCGGTCTTGCACTCTCCGTCATCGTTCTCGCCGTCAAGATGGGGTCATACCATGATGAAACCCTTCAGGCGAATTTCACATGGGTGAATCTTGGCATCGTGGCGGGCTCTGGTCCGATGACCGTGACGCTCGGCATCATGGTCGACAACCTCGCAGCAATCATGCTCGTCGTGGTGAACATTGTGAGCGCGTTTGTGCATCTCTTCTCCATCGGCTATATGCACGGCGATGTCCGGTACGGCAGATACTTCGCATATCTCGGACTGTTCACCTTCTCCATGTTGGGGATCGTACTGACCAACAACTTCTTCACGATGTATGTCTCGTGGGAATTGGTCGGTCTCAGCTCGTATCTGCTCATCGGCCACTGGTTCGAGAAGAAATCCGCCAGCGATGCGGCGAAAAAGGCGTTCATCGTCAACCGAGTGGGCGATACCGGAATGTTCATCGGCATCCTCATTCTCTTTGGGACTTTCCAGACGTTCTCCTTTGACACGATATTCTCCTCGATCAAGTCCGGCACTTTACCTTTTGGCAGTGAAACCTGGCTCACGGCCGCCGGAATCCTGATGTTCTGCGGTGCGATCGGCAAGTCGGCTCAGTTCCCCCTGCATGTCTGGTTGCCCGATGCGATGGAGGGCCCGACACCCGTCAGCGCGTTGATTCATGCCGCTACGATGGTAGCCGCAGGCGTTTATCTTGTCGCTCGTACCTTCCCGATGATGACGGCAGATGCTCTGGTGTTCATCGCCTACATCGGCGCGATCACGGCGTTTATCTCAGCCACCATTGCCATCGCTCAGAACGACATCAAGAAGGTGCTCGCCTATTCCACTGTGAGCCAGCTCGGCTACATGATTATGGGACTCGGCGTTGGAGCGTATACTGCCGGCTTCTTCCACCTGACGACCCACGCGATGTTCAAGGCCGGACTGTTCCTCGGTTCGGGTTCCGTGATCCATGCGATGCATCACGCTCTCCATCACGCGGGCGATCATCAGACGGATCCGCAAGATATTCGCAACATGGGCGGATTGAGGGGGAAAATGCCTATCACGTTCTGGACTTTCCTCATGTACACGCTGGCGATCTCAGGCATTCCCCTCACATCGGGATTCCTCAGCAAGGATGAGATTCTTGCCGGAACGCTGGCATTCGGCAATTTGACCGGCCACCTGTTCATTCCGATCGTTGGCTTCCTCGTTGCCGGCCTCACAGCTTTCTACATGTTCCGCATCGTCATACTGACATTCATGGGCGAGCACAAAGACCATCATCGCCTGGACGCGATCCGCGAGTCGCCCCTGACGATGACCATTCCACTCGTGGTCTTTGCGGTGCTGTCGTTCTTTGCATTCTACAGTCTGAATCCGATTGGTGCAGCGAGCGGATGGTTCTACGCTGCAATGCCTCGACCGGAGACTGTCGTTCCGGCTTCGGTGGCTGCGGCCGGGATCGAGGCCTTTGAGGGAGAGTTGCACCATTCTCATTCACTGGCGATGGTGCTGTCCCTGACGGTGGCGAGCATTGGGATTGTCCTTGCGTTCGTCACATATTATTGGAGGAAGATCAGTGCGGATGCTGTGGCTGAAAGTTTGAAACCTGTCCACCGGTTTCTCTTGAACAAATGGTACTTCGATGAATTGTACGAAGCCACCGTTGTCCGCGGTACAGTCGGCTTGGCGAAGGTCTACCGGTGGTTCGATAACGTCATTATTGACGGCGTCGTGAATGGCACGGCAAGTTGGACGAAAGGCGTGACGCACGGAACGAAACGCAACTGGGAAGAGGGAGATATCGGTGCAATCCTCTACATCGTCGCGACAGCGGGAGTGTCGTTGTATGTCGGGTGGGTGGTAGGTGGGGGACTGATCCCCGCCGGCGCGTCATTTGGGACCATCGTCGGCTACGTCCTGCTCGGGCTCGCAGTCGCCGGTTTGACTTTTTTCCTCTTCTATGTCGGTGTCGGAGGATTTGACAACACGATCGTTGACGGCCTTGTGAATGCAACGGCCTATGTGGCAGGGTTCTTCGGTCTCGTCACCCGGCGTGTACAGACTGGCAAAGTGCAGACCTATCTGGTCTTTGTGATTTTGGGTGTCATGATCTTCTTCCTCTGGTTTAGCTGAGGGAGAGACCAGGCAGGTTTTCAAGACCTGTCAGGTCTGGCAACGAAGAGTAAGATGTGAATTCTTGAAGGAGTGATACAGAATGGAATTTTTGGGAATAGGTATTCTGACCTGGATTACGTTTGCCCCCATCGTTGGCATGATCGCTGTGTTGGCGATCCCGAAAGAGAATCAGAATGCGATGAAGTGGACGGCGGCGGTCGCCACGTTTGTTCAGGTCGTGCTTGCGGTCATCATCTACTTCAACTTCAATCGTGGACTTGCGGGGATCAACACGGCACAGGGCATGCAATTCCTGGAAGAAGCAGCATGGATCGACATCAAAAGCGTCCCCTGGTTCGGAAGGATTCACGTTGAATATTTCTTGGGCGTCGATGGTTTGAGCGTCCCCATGGTGTTGTTGACCGCCCTCATTAGTTTCGTAGCCGTGTTTGCATCTTGGAACATCGACAAGGCACTCAAGGGCTACATGGCGATGCTGTTGCTGCTCGACACGGGTATGATGGGCGTGTTCGTTGCTCTCGACTTCTTCCTCTTCTATGTGTTCTGGGAATTGATGTTGCTGCCCATGTACTTCCTGATCGGCATCTGGGGTGGCCCGCGGCGCGAGTATGCGGCGATCAAGTTCTTCCTCTACACGTTGCTTGGAAGCGTCCTGATCCTCCTTGCGATGATTGCGCTGTATTTCAGCGTCACGGTCCCGGACCCTGCGACGGGTGAGCGCATCTACACGTTTAATATGCTCGCGATGATGGATCCTGCCAACTTCCAGGCGGGTTCGCTGCTCGCGGGAGTTGGGACATATTGGCGTCACCTCGCCTACATTGCGCTGTTCATTGGATTCGCGATAAAGGTTCCGATTTTCCCGTTCCACACATGGTTGCCGGACGCGCATGTCGAGGCCCCGACCGCCATCAGCGTCATTCTCGCCGGCATCCTTCTGAAAATGGGAACCTACGGTTTGCTGAGGGTCAGCTATCCGATTTTCCCCGATCTTGCGAACTACTATGCAGGGGGACTTGCTCTGCTCGCGCTGATCAACATTGTGTACGGCGCGCTTTGCGCGATGGCGCAGCAGGATTTCAAGAAACTCATTGCGTATTCGAGCATCAGCCACATGGGTATCGTCCTGCTGGGAATGTCCGCCATGAACACGCAAGGAATGATGGGTGCGGTGTTCCAGATGTTCAATCATGGCACGATCACCGCAATGCTCTTCTTGATTGTTGGAGTCATCTACGACCGTGCGCACACACGCGACCTCGATGCGTTTGGCGGTCTGGCCATCACGATGCCGAAGTACACCGGCATCATGACGGTCGCTTTCTTCGCGGCGCTGGGGCTGCCGGGATTGAGTGGATTTGTCTCTGAAGCGTTCTCGTTCCTCGGCGCATTCCAGACGTTCCGGGTCATCACGATTATCTCCACGTTGGGCATCGTGCTGACGGCGGGCTACATGCTCTGGACTTTGCAGCGTGTGTTTCTCGGTCAGCCGAACGAGAAGTGGGCCTCGTTGCCCGATATCAACGGACGCGAGCTGTTCACGCTCGTACCACTCGCCGTGGTGGTCCTGGCCCTTGGCATCTATCCGTCGCTCATGCTCGATTTGATGACATCGTCCCTTAATCATCTTGTCGACATTGTCAAGCAGGGTGGAGCAGCGGCGGCGATGATGCCATAGCTGCACGAAGTTTGTGGCGATTCTCGACTCATTTTTGAAAACGTCGCATTTCTGACCATGGCTGATCAAGCTCTACGAAATCTATCGCAGTTTCTGCCGGAAACGACGCTTGTCATCACGTTCTGCGCTGCGATCCTGATCGGCATCATCTTCCGAAAGAGGCCGCAGATTGTTCCGGTCGTTTCGTTGCTCGGCATTGCCGTCGCCCTCTGGTTCGCCATTGAGCAAGCGGGCACCTCACAATCGGTCTTCTCAGGGATGATCGTCGTCGATCCGTTCGCCGTGTTTTTCAAGGTTCTCATCGGTGCTACAGCAGTCATTATTTTCCTCTTTTCCATCTACTCTTCGGAAGTCCAATCAACCATCAAGCGGCTTGTAGAGTACTCTGCGCTGCTTGTGGCGATGACTCTGGGAATGTTCCTGATGTCCGGCGCCGCGAATCTGCTGATGATGGTGTTGTCGATCGAGTTGACCAGCTTGAGCTCGTACATTCTCGCGGGGTATACCAAGGAGGCGCCTGACTCGAGCGAAGCGTCGTTGAAGTACATCATCTACGGCGCATTGTCAACCGGACTCATGCTCTACGGCATTTCCATCATCTATGGGTTGACCGGTGGTGCAACCGATTTCTACGGAATCAATAAAACCCTTTCTGCCGGGTCGGTGAGCCCCCTGGCGCTCCTCGTCGCGAGTCTGCTCATCATCGCCGGTTTGGGCTACAAGATCTCCGCCGTCCCGTTCCATTTCTGGGCACCCGACGTTTACGAGGGCGCACCCATCACGATCACAGCATTCCTCTCCGTCGCTTCGAAAGCAGCCGGATTCGCGATGTTGATCAGGTTTTTCAAGGTCTCCTTCATCGACTCGAGCGTCATCGGATTGCCGACGGGTTTCTGGGCTTCGCTGCAGGATTTTGAATGGAACAAGATTGTCGCGATCCTCTCTGTGCTGACCATGACGCTGGGCAACCTGGTGGCTGTTTGGCAGAACAACTTGAAACGTCTGCTTGCGTACTCTAGCATTGCTCACGCTGGCTATATGCTCATGGGCGTCGTCGTGCTCAGCGACAAGGGATTGGCCGCGGTTTTGATCTACTTTGTCGTCTATCTCTTCATGAACCTCGGCGCATTCTACGTTGTGATGCTGATTGAGAGCAAGATCGGGAGCGAAGACATCGATTCCTACAGAGGGTTCGGATACCGCTCACCGCTGGTGAGCATTGCGATGGCCATTTTCTTCATATCGCTAGCGGGGATACCTCCAACTGCAGGCTTCATTGGCAAGCTCTTTTTATTCGCAGCTTTGCTCGATGCAAAATGGATTTGGCTGGCTGTGATCGGAGCTCTCAACACCGTGATTTCGTTGTACTACTACGTGCGGGTGATTCGCAATATGTTCTTACGAGATCCCGAGGGTAGCACGACACCGATCGTTTTCTCAAACCCGCAATTGGCCATCCTCGTGATCTTGCTCATTCCGACGCTCGTGTTCGGGTTGTATTATTCACCGATTGTCGAATTCGCGAACGCTTCTGTGGCGATGTTCGGGCTCCCCTAGTTTCATGTCCCGTTGACGAAGACCATAATAGTTCGGACCTCCGCCTGTAGGCAAGCGGGAGGCCGTGACGTTTTCAGACGATGTTCCCGAGGGCGAAGAAATCGTGATTGTGTAATTGAAGTCAAGAAGAAAGGAGCGGGGATATGTTGAACGAGGGCTCAGTCAGGATTCTGCTCGTTGATGATGAAGAAACCTATGTGAACGTCGTCGCAATGGGTTTGAAGGAAGAATTCAACTTCGACGTCGTGATCGCAAACGATGGACGCCAGGCGATTGATCTCCTGCGATCGAGCAAGCAGGGATTCGATGTCATGGTGCTCGATTACAGGATGCCTGAAGTGAATGGGCTTGATGTCTTACGATGGATGAATGAAGAGAAAAATGAGACCCCAACGGTGATGCTGACCGCTGCGGGCTCCGAGACGATCGCCGTTGAGGCCATGAAACTCGGAGTGTACGACTACTGCCGCAAAGAAGACACCGATATTCAGCATCTTTCGAACATCATCAAGGCGACGCACGAGCGGCATATGTTCCGTGTAGCCAGGGCGATTGAAGAGGAACGAGCCAGAGAGATGGTTCTGGACAAAGAGGCTACCGACAAGGTGCGAGATGTCATCAATGCGATCACGCCGACGTTGAACTCAGCGTTTGCAGGCATCTCGGCGGATTTCGAGACGAAGGGAGAGCAGATCTGGAAAAAGCTTCCGGTCGAGGATCGGCGCGAGCTGCGCGAGATGATCAACGGCATTCAGGACCAGGTGGCAAAACTCGAGGTAGGAATCCGCGGACTTCTGGCGATCTATCAGCTCACCTATGCCCGGTACCCCGAGGTCAAAGAGATCGACCGCATCAGGAATGAATTCGAAGAGAGGACCAGACAACTGACTGCGTCGTCCGCACGCAAATAGGTTATGGAGACGCAGGCTTTCTTTGCTTCTTCCGGACTCTCGTCCGATCATAGATCAATCGCACTCCGTCCAACACCAACGACGGCACGCATTCGGCAATCGCCGATGAATGGCGTGCCATGAGCTTGGAAAAACCCCCCGTTGCCACCACCTTCGCTTTTTTCCCCTCACGCTTTTGTATCTCACTCTGCAAACGCCTGACCATTCCCTCCATGGCATCGACGGCTCCGTAGAGAATGCCGGCCTGCATGCTGGAGACGGTATCTCGGCCGATGACGGCCTTGGGGAAACGCAGCTCGACCTTTGGCAGTTTCGCCGCACGGCGATGGAGATCGACGGCTGACGTTTCAATCCCCGGAGCGATAACGCCGCCAAGATAGTCGCCGTTGCTGCCGACAATATCATAGGTCGTGGCTGTTCCGAAGTCGATAATGATCAGCGGCCCGCCGAATGCAGCATGTCCGGCTACGGCGTTGCACAGACGATCCGCTCCCACGGAGTTCGGATCATCGTAGTGGATCGTCATTCCAAGATCCAGAGCGGGGCTCACGAGAAGGGGTTCGACACCGAAGTACTTTTCGGCCATCATCGAAAAAATGTCCGTTAAGTTCGGGACGACTGATGAAATCGCCACACCGTCGATCTTTCGAGCGGGGATATCGACTTCTTTGAGGAAAAGGATGACTTGAGTGCCGACTTCGTCTTCGGTTCGCTGCAGCATACTCGTTACCCGCCAGTCGGCGACGAGCTTCGATTTGTTGTACACGCCGAAGACCGTGTGGGTGTTTCCGATGTCGATGGCAAGAAGCATGAATTTACTTCGAGGACGGTGGAGCGAAAAGCTCAGGCGACGACAGTCACGTCGCCAGCGTAGACAGTCGTGTTCCCGGTCGGTGTCTCGAGGACTAATCCTCCGTCGTAATGGAGCTTGACGGCAACTCCCGATATCGTTTGATGGTGCTGTTCAACAGTCACCGGTTGGCCGAACATCGTGCAGCGCTGTGACCACTCCTTGGTCACGCGATCGAGCTTTCCTAGCCGCACGTCGTCGTATAATGAGTCCATCTCGCGGAGAGTGCCCTGCAAAAGTTGTTTGCGATCAAACGTGGTGTTGCATTCCCGAGCGAGAGACGTTGCGCGCTGCTCAAGTTCCGGCGGGAATTGAGTCTGGTTGACGTTGATCCCTGCGCCAATGACCGAATACGACAGCTCGCCCTGCTGGAACGAGTTCTCGAGAAGAATCCCGCAGAATTTCTTTCCGTTGAGGAGCAGGTCATTTGGCCACTTGCACTCAATCGAACAGCGTGAGGCCTTTTCAATCGCACGTGCAATCGCTACCGAGGCATAGAGGGTAAGCAGTCCCGCAAGGTCTTTCGGAATGACCGGACGGAGAAGGAGAGAGAGGAGGAGGTTGGCACCAGGCTCGCCGATCCAGGAGCGACCGTGGCGGCCGCGCCCGTTTGTCTGGTGATCTGCAACGACAACGGTTCCTTCTTCTGTCCCCGCATCACCGAGCGTCTTCGCGCACGCATTGGTCGAATCGATCGTCTCAAACACGAAGATCTTCGAACCGATCGTGCGCGTGTTCAATCCTTGTAGGAGTTCTTCTTTCGAGAGCATCTCGTCTACTTCGAGTAGATGGAGGATGCCACATTTTTGGCCAGTTTGCCTTTGAGGTTGGCAACCTTCCATCCGGTAGAGTAGATTAGTCGGACGATCCTTGCCATCCGATCAAAGAGGATCTTGTCGACGGTATCCGTTGGGCGATGGTAGTCTTTGTGAACCCCTGTGAAGAAGAAGACGATTGGGATCCCGTTTTTGGCGAAGTTGAAGTGGTCGCTGCGACGATAGAACATCTGTGGATCCTTGTCGTCATTGTACTTATAGTCAAGGACAAGATTTTCCGATTCCTTGTTCGAAATCCTCAGAAGACTGTCCATCTGAGTGCTGATTTTGTCAGACCCGATTACGTACACGTAATTCGGGTTGTTCAACCTCTCGTACGTCGTGTCCATGCGACCTATCATGTCCGTGTTGAGATCGGCAACGGTCTTCTCCAGCGGAATCAGGGGATGGGTCACGTAGTACTGAGATCCCCAGAGTCCTTTTTCTTCACCCGTAACCGTCATAAACAGCATACTTCGTTTCGGCTTAACCGGATTCGTGACGAAGGCTTCGGCGAGTTCCAGCACAGTAACAGTTCCGGATCCATCATCATCCGCTCCATGGAAAATCGACCCGTCTGCTCCCACTCCGATATGATCGTAGTGCGCGGTGAACACGACGACTTCATCCCTGAGCTTTGGATCACTTCCTTCCAACAATCCCACAACATTCTCGGTCTCTTTCATTTCCCTGGAGATTTTCGATTCGATCTTTACGTTCGTTTGACCCAAGAGGATCGGCTGGAACCCTGTGTCCTGTGCAGCAACGAGGCGCATCTGGCTCACGCTTCGTCCTGACTCTGAGAGAATCTCGTCTGCGAGCTGTGGGGTGATCAAGTAGGGGCTTTGGAGTGTCAACCGAGCGCGTGTCTCGGCACCGGGAAGTCGCATCAATCCTTTGTCCAGCATGTTGCCGTACCTGGTGACCATCCCTCCAATTGATCCTGCTCCGCTATCGTCGGCAACAATGAGCGTTGCAAGGCTTCCGGTGAATTGCCGTAGGAGCTGCATCCGTCGGATAGCAGGAACGGATGTGTCTTGAGAGTCCTGTTTTCTCCCGGCGAGCGCCAAAACCAACCGGCCTTTCGTGAGCATTGAATCAGGCCTGGCGTCCATGTAGCCAATGAAAATGACCGGGCCGGCGAGGATCGTGTCCAGCGTCGACACGCTCACAAAATCCTTTCGGAAAGCGAACTCCTTCACACCCTGCCTGGTCGCGAGGGCTATGGTCGACAGATCGCCGGGTCGGGTCACCTCCACGGGAAAATGCTGGAAGTACGATGCGTTGTCTCCGATGGGCTTCAGGCCCAGTTTTTGGAATACCGATGCAATGTATCTTGCTGCAACCTTCTGGCCACGGAACGTTGTCTCCCTCCCTTCAAGTTCAGCGGACGCAATAAAATGCAAGTGCGCACTGAGGTCTTTGGCAGTGATCGATTCATAACCTATGCGGGCGTCCTTTGGGGAGCGTGGGCTCTGGGCGAGCAATAGAACGAATGGTACGAGGAATGGAATAACGCGATACATACAAATCCCTTTGAGCTATCTGCGAGTCGTTGTTTGAGAAGAATGACGTGAAACGTTAAAAAAACGCCTTCAACGTTAAGCAAAAACGCAAAGAGAATCAAGATAGTCACATGGCATCTCGCTCTGAAAAATTTTCAGTCTATCTGACAGAATGCTCCTATCCACTGACAAATCCAGCGCATTCGACCTGACAATTTGTCCATGTCGACTCACCTTATCCCCCTGGATTCGACCGAGCCTCTTGAAAATGGGCCAAATTCGTGCACTCGGTCGATCTCTGTGACGTGGCACGCTGATTGAGTCAAATGCTTGCAGAAACATCAAAGAAAACCACCAAGCAGCTCAATAAAGGAGACTTGAATATGTTGATTCGCTTTGATTACCCCAGGATGTTTGACAACCTGCTTCAGGATTTTGTCGTTGGTGACCTCACTTCCGCCGTGAAATCTTTCCCAGCAATAGACATCGCGGAGCATGAGAATGAATTCGTATTGCTCGCGGAGATGCCAGGCGTCAAGAAAGAGGATTTGAAGCTCACCGTCGAGAACAATGCCCTGACACTCAGCGGCGTGCGGAAGCCGCACGAGATTCCTCAAGATGCTCGCGTCTTGTTGAATGAGGTGCGAGTCCGCGAGTTCAGCCGATCGATTGAATTCCCCTCAGACGTTGAGGTCGACAAGATCGCTGCCGAACTTCAGAACGGCTTGCTACGTGTCGTGCTGCCGAAAGCAGAGGAGGCAAAGCCGAAGCAAATCGAAGTGAAAGTAAATTAACTCTGTGTCACGATACCGCATCGGCGGTTCAGAGAGGCTTGAAATATGCGGTCGGGTCCGCGGGTGGGGCGGACTCGACCATTCACATTTATCAGAACCCAGGTCAGACATTCCATTCTGACCCCAATCGTTCAGCAATTTGCAGCGGCAGTCAGGGCTGCAACACCATCAAAGGAGTGATAGGACATGGCAAGCAAATCGAACAAAATCATCGGGATCGACCTCGGCACGACGAATTCCGTCGTAGCTGTCATGGAAGGCAGCGATCCAGTTGTCATCGCAAACGCGGAGGGATCCCGTACAACACCTTCCGTTGTCGGGTTTCCGAAATCCGGCGAGCGGCTTGTTGGTGCGGCTGCCAAACGGCAGGCGGTGACCAATTCTCAGAACACCGTCTTCTCCATCAAGCGCTTCATGGGTCGGTTCTATGACGAGGTGACCGAGGAGATGAAGCTGGTGCCGTACAAGGTTATCCGGGGCGACAACAATACGGCCCGCGTTCAGATGACCGATCGTGTGTATTCACCCCCCGAGATTTCCGCCATGATCCTTCAGAAAATGAAACAGACGGCGGAGGATTACCTCGGGACAAAGCTCACTGAAGCGGTGATCACGGTCCCGGCGTATTTCAACGACGCTCAGCGGCAGGCAACAAAGGAAGCGGGGGAGATTGCAGGGCTAAACGTTCGGCGCATTATCAACGAGCCCACCGCCGCCGCATTGGCGTACGGTCTCGACAAGAAACACAAGGACATCAAAGTTGCTGTGTTCGACCTCGGAGGCGGAACGTTCGATATCTCGATTCTTGAGTTGGGCGAAGGAGTGTTCGAGGTAAAATCGACAAACGGCGATACACACCTCGGTGGTGACAATTTTGACCAGCGCGTCCTGGACTACATAGCCGAGGAGTTCAAGAAGCAGGAAGGAATTGACCTCCGCAAGGACCCCATGGCACTTCAACGGCTGCGGGAAGCTGCAGAGAAAGCCAAGATGGAGCTATCGCAATTGATGCAGTCGGACATCAACCTTCCCTTTATTACTGCGACAGCGGATGGTCCCAAGCATCTCAATATGACGCTTACGCGAGCGAAGTTCGAACAGCTCGTCGAGGATCTTGTGCAGAGATGCCTGCCGCCGGTGGAGAAAGCTCTCAGGGATGCAAGCATGAATCCCCAGCAGATTGACGAAGTGATCCTCGTTGGCGGAATGACACGCGTCCCTCGCGTGCAACAGCTTGTCAAGGATATGTTTGGCAAAGAAGGCCACAAAGGGGTCA
>CAZTKU010000070.1:0-13089 GCA_964614245.1 uncultured Ignavibacteriaceae bacterium | reverse complement strand
GCGAGAAGAGAATCGGGCTCTTAGCTCAGTTGGCTAGAGCGCTACCTTGACATGGTAGAGGTCATAGGTTCGAGTCCTATAGAGCCCACGACAGGAGTTGGCTAGAGCGTCCCGTCACGTCGTTGACGTGACGGGAAGGTCATAGGTTCGAGTCCTATAGAGCCCACGAGCAATTGCGGATTGGGGATTGTCGGTTTCAAATTGTTGGGGCGGAGAGTCACGCAGAGCGTACCGATGTTCCTGATGTACGTAATACGAAGTGTCACAACCGGTAGGTTCTACATTGGGCACACAGACGACATCGATCAGCGGATCGTAGAGCACAACACGGATCAATCGCATTACACGAAGGGGAAAGGGCCGTGGGACTTAGCGTATGCGGAGGCGTTCCGCACTCGGGCTGAAGCGATGAGGAGGGAGAGGGAGATCAAGAAGCGTAAGAGCAAGCGTTACATCGAAAAGCTCATCGAGAAGAGTAATGGCGCTTGGAAGGAGTTGTTGAAGGACGGGGGGACAGTTGGCTAGAGCGTCCCGTCACGTCGTTGACGTGACGGGAAGGTCATAGGTTCGAGTCCTATAGGGCCCACGCGCTAATAGAGGAGACCATTCGGGCTAAAAAGTGTTGAGCAAGAATCGATGCAATGACTGCAGCGGTAACAAGTTGCCTAATCGGAGGAGCTCTCCGATTTTTTTTATCTGATAGCTCATGCCAAAGGTCACCATAACATTTCCCGACAAATCGACGAAGCAATTCGAACAGGGAGTAACGGGTCGACAAATTGCTGAAAGCATCAGCAAAGGATTGGCCAGAGAAGCCCTCGCTGTCGAAGTGAACGGAGAGGTCTGGGATCTAAGCCGCGGAATAGAGGGCGATGCGGCGGTCAAAATCCTGAAGTGGGACGACGATGGAGGGAAGTACGCCTTCTGGCACAGCTCTGCTCACCTGATGGCTGCTGCAGTCGAATCGCTCTTCCCGGGGACAAAATTCGGCATTGGCCCTCCAATCGAAACGGGGTTCTACTATGACATTGATGTCGGCGACCACGCTTTGACAGGGGAGGACCTTAAGAAGATCGAAGAGCGGATGGTGGAGCTTTCAGCGAAGGATGTACCGTACGTCAGGGAAGAAAGAAAGTGGGAGGAAGCCGTTGCCTACTTCCGCGAAAAAAAGGATCCCTACAAGCTCGAGCTTCTCACAGAGTTGAAAGGTCAGCCCATCACGTTCTATCATTCGGGCGATTTTACCGATCTGTGCTACGGACCGCACCTTCCTTCGACCGGGCCCATCAAGGCCATCAAGCTGTTGAACGTCGCCGGGGCATATTGGCGCGGAAACGAAAAAAACAAGATGCTGCAGCGTATCTACGGGGTGACGTTTCCGACCAAGCAGGAACTCGACCAGCATCTCTACCGCCTCGAAGAAGCCAAGCGGCGGGATCATCGGAAGCTCGGTCAAGATTTGGAGCTGTTTTTTTTCACCCCCAAGGTCGGGGGCGGTCTCCCGTTGTGGTTGCCGAAGGGAACGATCATCCGGGAGGAGCTGGAGAGTTTTCTCAAGGCGGAACAGAAAAAGCGTGGGTATCTTCCCGTTATGACGCCGCATATCGGGAATATCAACCTCTACAAGACGAGCGGACACTATCCGTACTACAAGGAGAGTCAGTTCTCGCCACTGGTAGTTGAGGAAGAAGAGTACCTGCTCAAGCCGATGAATTGTCCGCATCATTTTCAGATCTATGCATCGCGGCCCCGGAGCTACCGGGATCTCCCGATCCGCCTCGCAGAATTCGGCACCTGCTTTCGCTATGAGCAGTCGGGCGAGCTCAACGGTCTCATCCGGGTTCGGTCGTTCACGGTGGACGACGCGCATATGTTCGTGCGGCAGGACCAGTTGAAACAAGAGCTCATGGGCGTGATCGACCTGATACAGCTTGTCTTCAACACGCTTGGCTTCAGCGACTTCAGAACGCGCTTGTCGTTCAGGGATCCGAAGAACAAGGACAAGTACGGCGGCGAGGATGCGATGTGGATCCAGGCGGAGAAGGACATTCAGGAAGCTGCCGACGCGATGCACTTGAACTACTACATGGGAATCGGCGAGGCCGCGTTCTACGGTCCCAAAATTGACTTCATGGTACGTGACGTGCTGGGGCGAACGTGGCAACTCGGCACCGTACAAGTGGATTATGTCATGCCCGAGCGCTTCAACCTCGAGTACACCGGCGCAGACGGTCAGAAGCACCGGCCGGTCGTCATTCATCGTGCGCCCTTCGGTTCCATGGAGCGTTTCATCGGCGTGATGATCGAGCACTTTGCTGCGGAGTTCCCGCTCTGGCTGGCGCCGGTGCAGGCAGTGGTGCTGCCGATTACGAATCAGCACGTGGAGTATGCGACGCAGGTGTTCGATCAGCTCAAGACGGCGGGAATTCGCGTCGAGCTCGATGACCGCAATGAAAAAATTGGATACAAGATCCGCGACTGGGAGCTGAAGAAGGTCCCGTATATGCTGGTCGTAGGAGAGAAAGAACAGGCCAACAACACCGTATCCGTCCGGCAACATAAGAAGGGGGATCTCGGTGCAGTGGGCCGTGAGGCGTTCCTGTCAAAAACGCTGGACGCCATCCAACGCAAATCACTCACTCTATAGGAGGTACCCCCCATTAAGCAAGAACGCGCGCGCATCAATACGGAAATCCGGGCACCGCAAGTCCGGGTCATCGACGACGAGGGAAAGCAGGTTGGTGTTCTGGCTGTTCGTGATGCCATCAACCTCGCCGGGGAAAAGGGTCTTGATTTGATCGAGATCGTGCCAACGGCCGATCCGCCGGTCTGCAAGATCATGGATTTTGGGAAGTACAAGTACGAGCTGGCGAAGAAAGAAAAACTGCAGAAAAAGCACCAGCACGTTACGCAAGTCAAAGAGGTTCGTTTTCACCCCAACACGGACACGCACGATTTCGAATTCAAGGTTCGTCACGCGCGGTCGTTCATCGAAGAAGGGGATAAAGTGAAGGCGACGGTGGTCTTCAAGGGCCGGGAGATCACTTATCAAGACCAGGGTCGCGCCATGCTTGATCGGTTCACCGAGAGGCTGGCAGACATCGCCAAGATTGATGCGCCGGCAAAGATGGAGGGCCGTCAGATGATTGCGTACTACGTCGCGGATAAGACGAAGAAGAAAGCGCCAGAGAGTGTCAAACAACCGACCGAACCAACATAATGGAGTTGCAGCATGCCTAAAATGAAGAGTCGCCGCCGCGCGCTGAAAACGTACAAGATCACGGCGAGGGGAAAAGTCAAGCGGCACAAAGCGTTCCGCAGTCACATCTTGACGAGCAAGTCGAGCAAGCGAAAGCGCCACCTGCGCAAGCCGACCGTTGTGTCGAAAACTGAAGCATACAAGGTGAAAAGGTTTCTCTTAGCTTAATCGAGAAGGAGAAGGTTCCATGCCGCGTTCACAGAACAAAGTTGCAGCACACCGAAGGAGAAAGAAGGTCCTCGGGCAAGCCAAAGGATACTGGGGCGGTCGGAGCAAAGTCTACACCGTTGCCAAACACCACGTTGAAAAAGCTCTGACGCACGCGTATCGGCATCGGAGGACGAAGAAGAGACTCTTCCGGGGTCTCTGGATCACGCGCATCAGCGCCGCAGCGCGCTCGAACGGCACCACGTATTCAAGGTTGATTGCAGGATTGGATAAGAAGTCCATCTCTATCAACCGAAAGGTGTTGGCCGACCTTGCGGTGAAGAACCCGCAGGCGTTCGCCGAAGTCGTGAAGTTTGCCACGGCATAAGCTTCGTCTTCTTGTCGACCGAAGGTGGACGGAGTGCTCCCCGTACGCGGGGAGCACCGTCGGGTTGGTGAGAAGATTTTTTGTTTACCGCAGTGTGATGAATCGAGAGGTTTGCGAACTTTAGTCTTTCAACCCAATGCGTTGAGGTCCACCATGCTTCGAGTCGGTACCAAACGAGCGGCATTCGTCGTCGTGTGCGCAACCTACAGCCGAAGCCTTGATGAGCGGCGTTTCAGCGTGCTCCACGGCGTCTTCAGCTCGAGCAATGCGGATTACTGGGAGTTCGTCAATCCGGCGTCGTTTGTCAGCTTCTATCTGAGCTCCGATAACGGTGCAGTGCGCGCAAATGAGCTTGTCGCGACGTTAGCTGAGTTGAAGAAGCTCATGCCCGACTATGAACTCCTGGGGGTTGGACGGGCGACCGGCGATCTGGTTGCTCGCTTCACGTGGCGCGGGGTGTTGAAAGCTGCCCCCCGGGGAGCGGCGTTCGACGAAGCGATGAAGCGTTCGTCCGAGAACCCTACAGCCGATCTGTTCAGTACGAAAACATAGCACGCGGTGTTTCAGATCATAAACTTCATCCGCTGAACTTGCGTTGTTCAGCAACGTGCAGTGTGAGGAATACCAGGATCCCTTTCGATAATGTGGAAGTCTCAACGAAAAGAATTCAACGTCGTTTCCCTATGACAGAACGAATCGAGCAGGTGCGGAAAGAGTTGTCCGAAGATCTCTCACGAGCGGCAGGCGAGATGGAACTCGAGCAGGTGCGCATCAAATTCCTGGGCCGCAGCGGGCTGCTTGCCCGACTGTTTGAGGAGATGCGATCTCTCCCTTCGTCTGAAAAGCCTGCAGTGGGGAAGCTTCTGAATACCCTCAAGGCTGAGGCTCAGCACTCCTACGACGAGAGGAAGCAGGCTCTCTCTCGCTCCAAGGTACAGCAGGCTCCGCCGCTCGATCTCACGCTTCCAGGCCGCCCGAGACCACGCGGGACGAAGCATCCGCTGACACAGACGATGGATGAAATCACGCGGATCTTCGCCAGTATGGGATTCTCCGTCGCGACGGGACCCGAGATTGAGACGGACTACTATAATTTCGGAGCGCTCAACTTCCCCGAGGACCATCCTGCGCGGGATATGCAGGACACGTTCTTCATCTCCAAAAATGTCTTGCTCCGCACGCACACATCCCCGGTTCAGATTCGGACCATGCAGCGTCAGAAGCCGCCGGTGCGGGAAATCATGCCGGGGCGCGTCTATCGGAACGAGGCCCTCAGTGCCCGAAGCCTGGTCACCTTCCACCAAATCGAAGGTCTGTATGTTGATCGCGGAGTGACATTCAGCGATCTCAAAGGTACGCTTGTCGCCTTCGCTCGCCAATTTTACGGAAGCGACGTGAAATACAAGTTTCGCCCAACGTTCTTTCCCTTCACGGAGCCGAGCGCGGACATGTACATCTCGTGCTTCCTGTGCAAGGGGAAGGGATGCCGGATGTGCAAGTCGATCGGCTGGCTTGAGATCCTGGGATCGGGGATGGTTCATCCGCACGTGCTCCGGAATGTCGGCTACGACGCCGAGAAATTCACGGGTTTTGCCTTTGGGATGGGGATCGAGCGCATCGCCTCGCTTCGGTACGGTGTTGACGATCTGCGCTTGTTCTATGAAAATGATGTTCGCTTCTTGCAGCAGTTCTAGCAAATAGTCGACCATGAAGATCTCGCATAACTGGCTCAAAGATTATACACCGATTCCTCTCAAACCCGCAGCGCTCGCCGAGCGACTGTCGATGATCGGACTTGAAGTGGAGGGATTCGAAGATTTGGACGAGAGATTCGACAACTTCGTCGTCGGAGAGGTCGTGGAAAAGCTCAAGCATCCCCATGCAGACAAGCTGACCCTGTGCAAAGTAAGCGTGGGCAAGGAAATTCTGGAGATCGTCTGCGGAGCCCCGAACGTCGCAGCCGGTCAGAAGGTGCCTGTTGCCCGTGTGGGCGCGACGATTCCGCACAATCAACACGACCCGGAGGGCCGAGCGTTTGTGCTTGAGCGAGCATCGATACGCGGCGTTGTATCGCACGGTATGATCTGTTCTGAATTTGAGCTCGGGCTCGGTGACGATGCCGATGGTATTCTGGTACTCGAGTCAACGGCCAAGGTGGGCACGCCGCTCGCAAAGCACCTGGGCGCTTCCGATGTCATCTACGATATGGAGATCACCGCCAACCGAGGTGATTGGCTGAGCCACTTCGGCATTGCGCGCGAGATCCAGGTCGTTACAGGAAAACCAGCGGCACTGCCCAGGATACAGCTTCGGGAGAGCGCTCACCCGACGCGCAAGCACGCCGCCATCAAGATTGTGCACCCGCAGAAATGCCGCCGGTACTCATCCCGTGTGCTGCGGAATGTCAAGGTTGCCACCTCACCGAAGTGGCTTCAGGATCGCCTGGCCTCCGTGGGCGTCCGACCCATCAACAATGTTGTCGATGTGACGAACTATGTGCTGATGGAGACGGGCCAACCGCTGCATGCGTTTGATTATGACACCCTGGCAGGGCACACGATAATCGTGAAATGCGCAAGGGAAGGTGATCGCTTCACGACACTGGACGGGAAGGACCGCCTCCTGAACTCGGACATCCTTATGATTTGTGACGCAGAGAAGCCCGTGGCAATTGCAGGCGTGATGGGGGGCTCGAACACGGAGATCAGCGATCGGACGACGACGGTGCTTCTGGAAAGCGCCAATTTCGATCCCGGGAGCATTCGGCGTGCATCAAAGTTCCTGGGTCTCTCGACAGACGCATCGCAACGCTTTGAGCGGGGTGTCGATGTCGACATGTCGGTGTATGCCGCGAATCGTGCAGCTCAGATGCTGCAGGAGCTCACGGGCTCGGAGATTCTACGGGGCGTGATCGATGTCTATCCGAAGAAGGCCAGGCTGAGAACCGTCAGGCTGCGGGTTTCCAGGGCCAACGCGGTCCTCGGCACCGCTATCTCGAAGCAAGAGATGGTTGCCTTCCTCAAGCGGCTCAGTCTCAAGCCAATCGCCCAGTCGGGTGGTGTCGTGACGATTGCCGTTCCCAGCTATCGCTACGATCTCGCGGAGGAAATCGATCTGATTGAAGAAGTGGCACGCGTCTATGGCTATGACAACGTCGAAACGAAGACGCGAACGACTGTCGATTTCTCAAAACCGCTTACGCTGAGTTCCCTGCAGGATGATGTTCGGGACTATCTTATCGGGGCAGGCTTCAACGAGATATCGACGCATAGCCTTCAAGACAATGTCAGCGGCCACCTGAGCGGAGAAAAGGCTGTCGAGGTTCTCAATCCGGTCAGTAGCGAGGCATCTGTCCTCAGAACGAGTCTCATTCCCGGAGCATTGCTGGTTGTTCAGAACAATCGTTCTCACGGACAACAAGACCTCCGTCTCTTCGAAACTGGGAATGTATTCACAGTGAAGGATGAACGTTCAAGAGACAGCCTGGAAGGCTACGGCGAGGAGGAGCGGTTGCTTTTGTTGCTGTCAGGGAGGTCGCAGCCATTGCATTACGGCTCGGCAGATCGAAAGGTCGACTTTCTGGACATCAAAGGGGAGGTGGAGGCGCTGCTTTCCAAGTTTTGCCTTGACAAATACCGCTTTATTTCTTATGATAACGGCAGCGCTTTAATTGAGAGCGCTTTAGCAGTTGAAATCAATGGTAGTTATGCCGGCTTCCTCGGAAAGATCAGCAAGTCAATAGCGGAAAGGTTTGATATTGACGGCGAGGTGTATGTCTGCGAATTGAGGATCGCGGTCGTTCACCAGCACTGGGTCACCGAGAAGAAGTTCGTGGCGCTTCCACGATTTCCGAGCGTGAGAAGAGACCTTGCGTTCATCGTGGATGCCGACAGTCCGCAAGAGAGGATTGAGTCGGCGATCCGGCAGGTCGGTGGTGCTCTAGTCTCGCGAGTTATCCTTTTCGACCTGTACGTTGGAGATCAGGTCGGCGCCGGAAAGAAAAGCTTGGCGTACGCGCTCGAGCTTCAGCCATTGGATCGCACATTGACAGACGCAGAAGCTGACGAATTGGTTGGACGAATTGTCAGGCATGTTGAGTCGATGTGCAATGCACAACTGCGAAGTCTCTGATACGGCGTTTCGTTCCCTGAAAGAAACCCAAAGGAATCCAACTTTGCCAGAGCAGCAAGTGGAACCCGAGGTTACCAGCGGCAAAGATCTGAAAAGCCTTGAATTGGCTCTTCAGGTATTGTGGGACAAAGCACGGATGGTCTCCGAGTCTCTCGTGCACTTGAAGGAGGCCAATGCGGTCCTTCGTCGCAGGGTGGCAGAGCTCGAAGGGAACGAGCAACGCTTGAAGGAGGAACTGCTTGGCCGGGAACGAGAGTTGGATCGGCTGAGGAAGGAAGCGTTGCGTCTCCAATCGAACGGAAGCGAATCATTGACGAAAGAAGAAAAGGAGGCACTGAAAGGAAGGATCAAGGATCTCATTGCAAAGATCAACTCTCACTTGTGATCCTTTGTGGTACGGTTTTGATCGTGGCAGTACAGAACTTCCAGATCGCACTTATGAATCACTCGGCCAGCTGCTGATGAGCTATGAACGGTAAAAGCATCAAGGTCAAGATCTTCGGTTCGGAGTATCCGCTCCGCGGCGAGAATGAGGATTTCACGAAGAAGATTGCATCCTACGTGGATTCGATGATCTCGACGATCCACGAGAAAATCCCCGAGCAGCCCCCGTTGACGGTTGCAGTGCTCTCGGCACTGAATATCACCGAGGACCTCATCAAGGAACGAGAACGGAATCAGCAGGCTTTCACGCATCTTGAGACCGAAATCATCAAACTATCCAACTATTTGGATAACTGCCTAGAGGTCGACGCGCACGATTCTAAAGAGTGATTAATCTGATTTTTTCTGGAACGTTCTTTCTCATCCCAGGAACGGTCGGAATGTTGATGTTAAACAATCCGCACCGCCAGCCGTGATCAAAACTATTAAAGAACCTGACAAGTTACTTTAATAGGGAGCTTGACTCATAAGCGTGGAGCGCAAGCCACCGCTCCGCCTTCCTGCCCCGATGTTCTGTGTCGGGGGGGCGGAGACGCCCAGCGATGACTTCCGCCTTTGGCGGAACGAGCGGACCGTGGAAGTGTGAAATGCTTAGGCAGGCACCCACTGTGTTGAACTGAGGTTCTTCAATACAAATTGATCATCGGTCGACGTGTGCGGATTTTTTTTGTGGTAACCTAAACGACGAAGAAGTAGATCGCAGGAGTTGTTATGGAAATCTATATACTGATACCGATGGTGGTGATCATCGTCGGCCTGACGTTCTATGCGGGATGGTACCTGAACGCTCGGGCTGGCCAAAACAAGATCACCAGCGCCGAGGCACGGGCTAAACGCCTCATAGAAGAAGCAGAAAAAGACGCCAATACCCTGAAGCGTGAGAAGCTGCTCGAAGCCAAAGACGAGTGGTACAAACGGAAAAAGGAATTTGAAGCGGAAGTTCAGTCCAAGCGCAACAAACAGCAGACGCTCGAAAAGCAGCTTATTTCACGGGAAGAGAATGTTGACCGGAAACTCGACCTCTTGAGCAAGAAAGAAACACAACTGCAAGGACTTGATCGGGATTTGACCGACAAACGCAAACGTATCGAGGAACGGGACAAAGAACTGGCACGGCTCGTCGAGGAGGAAAACGTGAGGCTGGAGCGGACTTCCGGCCTTACACGCGAAGAGGCCAAAAAGCAGCTCACAGATAACTTGATCGAAACGGTCAAATCTGAGTCTGCACAAATACTTAAGGAGATAAGGGATAAGACGAAGGAAGAGGCGCGCAAAGAGGCTCAGAAGATCATCGTCCAAGCTATCCAACGGACTGCTGCTGACCATACAGTCGAAACTACCGTGAGCGTTCTCAGCCTCGAGAGCGATGAGATGAAGGGCAGGATCATCGGCCGGGAGGGACGAAACATCCGAGCTTTTGAGGCCGCGACAGGTGTGGATGTTATTGTCGATGACACTCCGGAAGCCGTTATTTTGTCGGGATTTGACCCATTTCGTCGAGAGGTTGCTCGACTCTCTCTCGAACGCCTGATTGCCGACGGAAGAATCCACCCTGCCCGGATTGAGGAGGTTGTGGAGAAGGTCAAGAAGGAGCTCGAGGAGGAGACCCAGCGGACGGGAGAAAATGCCCTTCTGGAGATCGGCCTGCATGGCGCTCACGCGGAAATCGTGAAGCACATCGGCCGAATGAAATACCGGTCAAGCTATGGCCAGAACCTCTTGCAGCATAGCATCGAAGTTGCGTTCCTGAGCGGCATCATGGCTTCCGATCTCGGACTCGATGTGAGCCTCGCAAAGAGGGGCGGGCTTCTGCACGATATTGGCAAGACTGTTGATCGAAGCGTGGAGGGTCCGCACGCCCTGCTCGGGTATGAACTGTGCAAGAAATTCAACGAGCATCCGATTGTCGCAAACGCTGTGGGCTCGCACCATGAGGACATACCGATGGAGCATCCGATCGCTGCGCTGGTGCAGGCGGCAGATGCCATCAGCGGGGCGCGTCCGGGAGCGAGGAGGGAATCGGTCGAGGGCTACGTCAAGCGTCTCGAGAAACTTGAGTCATTGGCCAAATCCTTCAACGGCGTGCTGAATACCTACGCAATCCAGGCTGGAAGAGAGGTCCGCGTGATATGCAACCACGAGCTGGTTGATGATGCCGCAGCCGACCAGCTCTCGCACGACATCGCGAACAAGATCCAGCAGGAGATGGAATACCCGGGACAGATCAAAGTGATAGTGATTCGGGAGGTCCGTTCCGTCGCGTACGCGAAATAGACCTCGACAGTCCTGACGAACCTGTATCAAGAGCGCGCAGGTGTCATTGGGTCACCCAGCTGATCATATTCTCCGCATCGGTGTAACGGGAGGCATCGGGAGCGGGAAGTCTCTCGTGTGCTCACTCTTCGCGGGTCTCGGCGTTCCGGTCCTCTTCGCCGACCAGCTCGCAAAGGAGTTGATGGTGCACGATGGCAAACTCAAGATGGCGATCGCCAAGCTTCTTGGTGCATCGTCCTACGAGCCTGACGGGTCCTTGAACCGCGAACACATCGCATCGAGAATCTTCTCTAACAAATCTCTTCAGAAAAAAATCAACTCGCTTGTCCACCCCCGGGTCGAGGAAGGTCTTGATCGAGAGATCGCTCGGTTGGAGCACCAAGGGGAAAGGATGGCCATTGTCGAAGCCGCGCTCATTTACGAGGCGGGGTATGACAAGAACCTGGATATTGTCGTTGTTGTCGATGCGGATGAGCGAGAACGCGTTCGACGTGTAGCTTACCGCGACAGCGTGTCCGAGGAAGAGGTCCGAAAGCGCGTCAGGTCACAATGGAGAGCAACTCGGAAAGTGCAGAAGGCCGACTACGTCATCCGTAACGATGGATCTTTCGAGGCGCTCGAGGCAAATGTCCGTTTTCTCCACACCTTATTCACTTCTCTCACCGTGAAGCGATGACTGCAAACGAAACCTTGTTTCAGAAAGAAGAGAAATTCTTCTTTCATACATACAAACGACTGTCGCTCGATATCGAACGCGGCGAGGGGTGCTATCTGTACGCGAAAGACGGTAAGCGTTATCTCGACTTTTTCGGCGGGCTCGCTGTCAACGCGCTCGGCTACAATCATCCTCGGATCAACAAAGCGATCCAGGATCAGATTCAGAGGTATATTCATCTTTCAAACTTCTATGTGCAAGAGCCTCAAGTGCGCCTTGCCGAGCAGCTCATCTCGATCACCGGATTCAAGCGGATCTTCTTCTCCAACAGCGGTACGGAAGCGATCGAGGGTGCCTTGAAGCTTGCCCGCAAGTGGGGGAAAAAGAACGCAAAGACGCACCTCCTGGGTCTGTCAAATTCCTTCCACGGTCGCACGATGGGTGCCCTTTCGCTCACGGAGCGTCAGAAGTACCGCGACGGCTACGAGCCATTCTTGCCCGACATCAGTCACGTGAAGTACAACGATGTCCGGGAGCTGAACTCGGCAGTGAACGACCAAACGCTCGGGGTCGTGCTGGAGTTCATCCAGGGCGAAGGAGGAGTCTATGTGGTGAGTCCGGCGTTTGCCGAGGCTCTCATGGAGCTGCGTAAACGTTTCGGATTCTTGATCATCGCCGACGAAATCCAATCAGGCATCGGTCGGACGGGTAAGTTCTTCGGATTCGAGCACTTTGGTGTGCAGCCTGATATCGTCGTCATTGCCAAGGCAATCGGCGGTGGCCTCCCGCTGGGGGCCTTTCTGGGCAATGATCGGGTCGCCGACGTGCTCACGTACGGTGCGCACGGAACCACATTCGGCGGAAACCCGGTTGCAAGCGCTGCGGGACTGGCGGTGCTCGAGGAGGTTATCGGTAAGAACCTCATGAAGGAAGCGGGAGAGGCGGGAGAGCATTTGAAGGGAGAATTCGCACGGCTGCAGCAGACATTCCCAGCGCTCATCACGGAAGTACGTGGATTCGGGTGCATGCTGGGAATCGAGCTCACTCGAGAAGGTCAACCGATCGTCGATGAGCTTCAGCAACGCGGAATACTGGTGAATTGCACGAACACAAATGTGCTGCGGTTTCTTCCCCCATTCATCGTGACGCGCGAGCACTGCATCACGCTCGTCAACGCACTTACCGAGATTTTTTCATCCCCCAAGAGAGTACCGGAGTTATGACTCTACGGGGTTGACAATTCACTCGAGGATTCTTATATTTTGCAAATTAATAACGCGTCCGAATTTAATCGCTACTGTCTTTACCATCACCACACAATATCCTAGGAGGTGCTTCATGAGAAAGGCGTCCCTTTTCCTGGTTGCTGCAATGACGCTCTTGGTTACTGGAACAGCTATGGCGCAGATCTATCTCACCCCAAATGTTGGCTTCAAGAGCTATGGCTTGAAAGGAGCAACCACAATAGCGGCCGGGGGCCAAATCCGACAAATGGGAATATTCGACGCAGGAAAAACCAGCATCAATTTCGGCGTCGGTATTGGATACCCACTCCTCAAGATTCCGAGTGGCATTTATCGCCTCGATATGCTTGTCGATGTCGCGTATGCGAGTGCGAACATGGCAGAAGCGGGTTACAACTATGCTTATGGTCCTGGGAAATTTTCCGCTGATGGTAACAGCGGGGGCTCGACCAGCAACCTTGCTTTCGATCTCATGCCGGTTCACACTATCAACATTCCCGGGTTTTCTCTGATCTCGCCGTACGCTGGTGTCGGTTTCGGTTTGAAT
>CAZTKU010000069.1:0-13248 GCA_964614245.1 uncultured Ignavibacteriaceae bacterium | reverse complement strand
TGCTGACGCCTCAGGAAGAGATCGAGCTGGCACGCAGGATTAAGAAAGGTGACCAGAAGGCTCTGGAGAAACTGACGAAGGCGAACCTCCGGTTCGTGGTCAGCGTCGCGAAGCAATACCAGAACCAGGGATTGTCACTGGGCGACTTGATCAATGAAGGGAACCTTGGGCTGATCAAGGCGGCAAAGCGGTTCGATGAGACGCGGGGTTTCAAGTTCATCTCCTATGCGGTGTGGTGGATTCGACAGTCGATTTTGCAGGCATTGGCAGAGCAGTCGCGCATTGTCCGCCTGCCGCTGAATCGCGTCGGCGCGCTGAACAAAATCGGCAAGGCGTTCAGCACGCTGGAGCAGGAATTTGAGCGTGAGCCAAGCGCGAGCGAGCTCGCTGAAGAGCTCGACATGTCCCTCTTTGAAGTGTCCGACACGCTCAAGATCTCGGGGCGGCACCTGTCGATGGACGCGCCGTTCGCGCAAGGAGAGGACAACCGTCTGCTGGATGTGATTCAGGATCAACGCCAACCCTCGCCCGATCACCAGCTCATGGAGGAGTCGCTCAAAGTTGAAGTGCGACGAGCGCTCAACACGCTCAGCGAGCGAGAAGCGCAGGTCATTCGGCTCTATTTTGGGCTTGACCAGGAGCACTCCCTGACGCTTGAGGAAATCGGCGAGAAATTCAATTTGACCCGCGAGCGCGTTCGCCAGATCAAGGAAAAGGCGATCCGGAGACTGCGACACGCCTCGCGAAGCAAAGCCTTACGAGCATATCTAGGTTGATGGCAACGGTCTTATCGGCATCCCCTGGAGAGCCTCGGCGCAAGTCGGGGCTTTTTTGCACGCTCCGCCTGACGCTGGTCTCTGCTCTTGTCGTCCTCTCGGTCCTCTTGCTCTCCGGCTGCGGCGGCACATCCCCTCGTTTTCGAACGGGTGAAAAGAAGGTTTCGGCATCCGGATCTGAGAAGAAAGCCAACTCATCAAAGTCTGTCTCGGAGTTTGCCGACGAGGAAGATCGGGAGAAGAAAGCGGATGATGCTGAGAAGGTCCTCGCGGGTACGCGCAGTTTTAAGACGGAAAAGAATTCTGCGCTCTCGAATCTCGATCAGGCCAAAATGATGCGGGAGATCTCGAAGATGATGGGCGTGCGCTACAAGCTGGGTGGTGACGATCAGAACGGCATCGATTGCTCCGCGTACACGATGCTTGTGTACAAGAATTCCATCGGAAAACCATTGCCTCGAACAAGCGTGGAACAATCCAAAGCCGGGTCATCGGTCTCGTATGAAGACCTCAAGTTCGGTGACCTCGTATTCTTCAACACGACTGGCGAATCTGCTTCACACGTCGGAATCTATCTCGGGGACGAATTGTTTGCGCACGCGAGTGTCACGTTGGGAGTAACAATCTCATCGCTGGAAAGCTACTTTTACAAGAAGCGCTACGAGCGGGCGCGGCGCATCATCGAGTAGGTTGATTTCAACTCTCCAGCTCTGTATATTGACGGTGTGTTTGTGAAGAGAAGCGATCTGCCAAAGGAAAAGTTGACGGAGATTTTATTTAGAATAGGAGCCCTCCTGTGAATACTCATAGAACACTAATAAGGATATTCCGCTTCATCTCCGGGTCATGCGTGTTGCTGTCTCTGGTGATCACTCCGTCATACGCTCAGAAGGTGAAAAGTCCTTCTGCCAAACGAGACACGATGAAGGTCCTCGCGCTGCCTGCAGAAGTTCAACAGGAGCGAAAAGAAAACGACAAGCTGCTCCCGCAGGAAGAGATCGATCGAGTGCTCGCAGGCACACGGGGATTCGAAACCGACAGGCATTCAGTTTTCACAGCCTCGGAGCAAAGCAAGATCATGGAACAGATTTCAGAATACGCAGGCGTGCCCTACGCGATCGGAGGCGATTCCAAAGATGGCATTGATTGCGGATCGTTCGTCGCGCTTGTCTACAAGAATGCCGCTGGCCTGGAGCTCCCTCGCACGAGCACCGACCAGTTCTATCATTGCCCGGCCGTCCCCGGCAATGAAGCACATTTCGGCGATCTCGTTTTTTTCAACACGACGGGCCGGCGTGGATCACACGTCGGGATTTACATTGGCAACCGGCTGTTTGCTCACGCGAGCGTTTCCATTGGCGTTACGATTTCGACTTTGGAGAGTACGTACTACAAGAATCGGTTCGACGGAGTTCGCAGGCTTCCCCGAAATGAGTGAGGCTGGGAACGCTAATCCTTTTTATCATTCTAGCACAAGTCACAAAGCATGTCGGTTCTCCCCATCTATCTCTACGGCAGCGAGGTCCTTCGCAAGAAAGCGAAGCTCGTTCACGAGCTCGATGATTCGCTCATTAAGCTGATCTATGATTTGTCCGAAACCATGCACAAGGCGAATGGAATTGGACTAGCAGCGACCCAGGTGGGGGACATGCGCCGAGTCATCGTCGTGGATGTCTCTGCCATTGAGGATGCGCAGCGGGAAAAGGATGGGAAAGAACCTACAGATGGCGTACAGGAGAAGAAGACCCTTGCCCTTATCAACCCCCAGGTCGCCGAAGAATTCGGCTCGTGGAACACGGAGGAGGGTTGCCTGAGCATACCGGATGTACGTGCCGATGTTAGCCGGTCAGAAACGGTCCGCATCAGGTACCGGGACGTCAATTTCCGAGAGGTGGAAATGACCGCAGGCGGTCTCCTCGCGCGAGTCATCCTGCACGAGATGGACCATCTCGACGGTGTGTTGTTCATTGATTATGTCGGCGCCACCAAGCGTGCGTTGCTCAGAAACGACCTTCGGAAAATCAAGAAGGGGGAAGTCGAGACATCCTATCCTGTCGTTAGCGCCGTCGAGGTATAGGCGTTCGCCATGCGCATCGTCTTCATGGGCACACCGGAGTTTGCCCTCCCCAGTCTCAAAATCCTTCTTGAGCACAACTACAACATCGTCTCCGTTGTCACCTCGCCGGATAAGCCCCAGGGGCGCGGGCAGAAGCTCTCCCCGAGCCCGGTGAAGGAACTTGCGCTGGCACGCGACCTTCGACTCTTGCAGCCGGAGAGCTTGAAGGCACCCGACCTTGTCTCGACGCTTGCTCACCTCCAACCTGACCTGATCGTTGTTGTCGCTTTCCGGATTCTCCCTCGGGAACTCTTCACTCTCCCCCGGTACGGATCCGTCAATCTGCATGCTTCACTCTTGCCGAAGTACCGGGGTGCCGCTCCCATTAACTGGGCCGTTATCAACGGTGAGTTGGAAACGGGTGTCACGACGTTTTTCCTCCGGGAGAAAGTCGATACCGGGTCGATCATCCTTCAAGCCCGTGTCAGAATCGGGGCTGATGAGACAGCGGGGGAGCTTCACGATCGACTGGCAGATCTCGGGGGAGAAGTAGTTCTTCAAACAGTCCGCCAGATCGAGCTCGGCACGGTTCAGCCGCAGACTCAGGACGAATCGCTTGCGTCGCCCGCACCGAAGATCTTCAAGGAGGATTGCAGAATAGATTGGCGGAAGTCGGCCGAGCAGGTCCACAACTTCGTGCGCGGCTTATCGCCCTCTCCGTGCGCTTGGACAAGCCACGAAGGCACGGTGCTCCGCCTCTACAGATCGAAGCTCCCCAGCCAGGAATCCTCGACGGCTCAAGCGGGTCCGGGCACGATCGTCGAAGCTCAACACGACCGTTTGCTTGTTCAGACAGGTAGGGGAGTCGTCTCGATCATTGAAATTCAGCAGGAGGGAAGAAAAGGCATGGGAATCGCCGAGTTCCTTCGTGGGTATCATTTTGAGGTGGGAGACCGTTTGCGTTAGCCAGAGCATGCGGTCCCGCGGTGTTACATTGCATAGGGTAAGAAAAAGGAGTATATTCGCCGGAGACTTTGCTCTCCCGAGATCAAGTCAAAGAAGCTCGTGTCGAAAATCATCGTCATAGCGAATCAAAAAGGGGGCGTGGGGAAGACCACAACGGCCGTGAATCTGGCGGCATCCCTTGCCGTAGCAGAAAAACGTACGCTCCTGGTCGACGTCGATCCTCAAGCGAATGCGACGAGCGGCATCGGGATTTCTCCGCTCGAGGGACGGACGATTTACGAGGTCATCATCGATGGGTTGAACATCGGTTCGACCGTCGTTGAGACCCAAATGCCCTTTCTTTCCTGCGTACCCTCGCACATCAATCTCGTGGGCGCGGAAATCGAAATGGTCGAGCTGGAAAACCGCGAGAAGCGGTTGTCCCAAGCTCTTCAGACAATTCGGGACCACTACGACTTTATCGTTGTGGATTGTCCGCCCTCCCTCGGACTGTTGACCCTCAATGCATTGGCAGCTGCGGATTCTGTCCTCATACCGGTCCAGTGCGAGTACTTCGCGCTTGAGGGGCTCGGGCAGTTGTTCAGCACCATCAATCTTGTGAAGAAGACCCTGAATCCGAATCTCGACATCGAGGGTGTGCTCCTGACGATGTTTGACTCACGCCTCCGCCTGTCGAATCAGATTGTTGACGAGGTGAAGCGGTACTTTGGCAATAAAGTCTTCAAGACCATTGTCTCACGCAACATTCGTCTCAGCGAGGCACCGAGTTTCGGCAAGCCCATCATTCTTTACGACGCGATCTGTTCGGGCACGCGAAACCACATGGAGCTTGCCAAAGAAGTATTGGCAAACAACGACGCGTTGGGACTTGAGGCCGTCCCGCACGCCCAACCTGTTCCGAACACGCAGCCATGACAACTCAAAAGAAATCCGTCCTGGGCAGGGGATTGAGCGCCTTGATTCCCAAGGTACCTACGCTCAGAGAGGTGAGCGTCCGCCAGGACGAGGTCGGAACGGACAGGGGCGGGGTCGGGGTCATCGCTCGCATCGATGTCGAAAACGTTCGACCCAATCCATTCCAGCCACGAGCCGAATTTGATCCGGAAACACTGGCTGAGCTGACCCGCTCCATCGTTGAGAAGGGGGTCATTCAACCGATCACCGTGCGCCGCGTCGATGGTGCCTACCAGTTGGTGACCGGGGAGCGGCGGTTGCGTGCCGCGCAGAACGCGGGTCTGGCGCAGATTCCGGCGTACATCATTGCGGTAGAATCTGACGAAGAGATGCTGGAGCTTGCGCTGATCGAGAACATCCAGCGGGATACCCTCAATCCAATTGAAATAGCCCATGCGTACAAGCGTCTGATTGATGAATGCCACCTAACGCAGGAGGAAGTTGCAGACAAAGTCGGCAAGGATCGGACCACGGTCGCGAACTTCATCCGCTTGCTGAAACTACCTCCCGAAATTCAAGTTGGCGTTCGCAAGAACCTGATTACGATGGGCCACGCGAGGGCTCTGATCACCATACCGAGCGAGGCGATGCAGGTGCGCATCTACAAGAAGATTGTAGACGCCGGACTCTCGGTTCGCAAAGTCGAGCTCCTCGCGAAATCGGCGGGGAAGCCGGCTGAGCACTCTCGGCGAAAGGCAGGAGGTGGTCCTCCTTCCTCGAGCGTCCAAAGCATCGAGGAAAAACTCCGGCAGGCGCTGGGGACAAAAGTGAGCGTGCGCGAGAAAGGGAACGGACGCGGGGAAATCGTCATTGAGTTCTACTCGCTTGACGATCTCGATCGATTATTGGATCTCTTCGCTGCCCTCGAAAAAATCCATTAACCTTTCAATCTTCAATCCTTAACTTAGAATCTTCAACTTACAATCTACAATATCTCTCATGGCTCTGCAAAAGATCTACACGGAAAAAGCTCCAAAGCCCATCGGTCCCTACAGCCAGGCGATTGTCGTCGACGGCAAGTTTGTTTACACAGCCGGACAGGTGGCAATGGATCCTGCAACAAATCAAGTCGTTGAGGGGGATATCAAGGTTCAGACTCGTCAGGTTCTGAAGAACATCGAACAGGTGTTGAAGGCTGCCGGATCATCCATGAATTCTGTTGCGAAGACCACGGTCTTTCTGAACAACCTCAATGATTTCGGTGCGATGAATGAGGTCTATGCTGAGTTCTTCTCTGGTTCGGCTCCTGCGCGCAGCACGGTAGAGGTTGCACGCTTGCCGCGCGATGTGAAAGTGGAAATTGAGGCAGTCGCCGTCGTCGAACGCTGACGAGCGGCGCTTGGGATATGGATCGCTCGCCTGGGACAAAGAGCACAGTCCGCTGTTTTCTCTTCACCGTCCTCATTCTGTTTTCGTTATACCCCTGTCCTGGGCAGTACCGGGTCACCCCTTCCCTCTTCAAGCACAGAACATTTCCCGAGGGCCTTTCGGGAATTTCGTTCCAAGATACACTTCGAGTTGCGTCCACGTCGGCGGATTCAATTGAGCAACGCGGGAAATCCGCGACCACGGCAATTCTCCTCTCCGCTGTCCTTCCCGGTGCCGGCCAGATCTACACCGGACGGTACTGGAAAGTTCCGATCATTCTCGGTTTTGGCGGGTACTTTGTGAGCAAATGGCTGAAGGTCAATGATCTCTATCTCTCGGCTCGCGGACAATACCAGCAATCCGTTGACCGAGGTGAGAATGGCGGGCAGGGGAGTGCGCAATTCCTCTATGAGCGGGACTTCTACCGTGATGAGCGAGATAAGTTTGCCTTCTATTTCGCTCTCACATACCTCCTGAACATCGTTGATGCCTACGTGGGTGCGAGTCTGTACAACTTCGAGGTGACCGATAATCTCGGCGGCGGAGCGGCTCTCCGCCTCAGCGTCCCAATTCACTGAGTCCTTCCTCACCCCTCCATTTCATTGTTGAGTCTATTTCGACCGAGCGAGTTCCGCTATCCGATTCGTGTCGATGATCTACGAGAAGAGATCGGCGAATGCGTCGCCGAGATTTGAGAACCTGAATGTAAACCCTGCATCAAGAAGCTTCTTCGGCACAGCCCGTTGGCCCTTGATGACAACGTCGACCATCTCGCCGAGGGCAAGTCTGAGTGCGAATTCCGGGACGCGAAACCATGACGGGCGGCCCATGGCTTTCCCGAGTTCACGACAGAAATCGTGCATCGTCACGGCCTCGGGCGCAGCAATGTTTGCAGGGCCAGAGAAGGTGCGATTCTCGAGCGCAAACTGAATTGCTCGCATTGCATCTTCCCGGTGGATCCATGATACCCATTGAGTCCCGGGGCCGAGAGGTCCACCGACGAATAGATTGAAGGGGAGCAGAAACCTCTTCAGTGCTCCTCCGCTCTTGTGGAGCACAATACCTGTGCGTAGTACCACAACACGCACGCCGTGCTGTTCGGCCCTCATCGCGGCCGACTCCCACGCGCGGCATATCTCAGCAAAAAAATCGTCGCCGTTCGGCGAACTCTCTGCCACGTCTCCCGCCTTCACCTCTCCGTAGTAGCCGACGCCTGAGGCGTTGATCAGAACCTGAGGCTTCTTGACTGAACCGGCAATTGCATCGACGATGGCCTTCGTGGCTTCGAGACGGCTGGTTATGATTCTCTTCTTCTGAGTCGAAGTCCATCGCCTCGCCGAGATCGGCTCCCCGGCCAAGTTGATGACGCCATCTGACCCGTCCAAATGGTGGATCCAATCACCTGAAGCCCTCCCATCCCATTCCGCAATCTGAATGGTTGGAGCGAAAAGGTTTTGCATCCCCGCGGGGTTTCGCGTGAGCAGGACAAGAGCATGGCCCGATTTGACAAGTCTCTCGACCAGCGGTCGACCGATGAAGCCTGACCCGCCAGCGACAACAATCTTCATACAGTCTCCTCGTTTCGCTTTCGGATATCTAAACATTTTGGCCAACATTTACAAGAACTTTCTCTTGATGAGATTGCATAGCGCGCCCTTGCAGCCGTGTCTGCCCCTTCGAAGAAGGAATGCGACTTGTTGTTCCTCCTCGGGCAAAACAAGACACCAATTCCTTGCTCTTCTTGCCATTTTGGACTATATTTCAGGTGTCCAAGGGAGTAAAGGGTGACCCGATTGCACTTTCACTCTTTACTCTTTGTCGTTTTATGGAGTTGTGAGATTCTCCTTGAGCGGCTGCGGGTTGAGGTCGCGGATCCAATTGTCCTATGAAGCATATCCGGAACTTCTGCATCGTTGCGCACATTGACCACGGGAAGTCTACGCTCGCGGACAGGATTCTCGAGCGGACGGGTGCTGTTTCCCCGCGCAACATGACAAAGCAAGTTCTGGATGACATGGAGCTGGAACAAGAACGCGGCATCACCATCAAGCTCCACGCGATCCAGATGAAGTACAAAGCCCGAGATGGCCAAGAGTACACGCTGAATCTCATTGACACACCTGGCCACGTCGATTTCACCTATGAAGTCTCCCGATCCCTCGCCGCGTGCGAAGGCGCCATCCTTGTGGTTGACGCGACACAGGGGGTCGAGGCGCAGACGATCTCCAATCTCTATCTCGCCATCGATGCCGGCCTCGAGATTATCCCGTTCATCAACAAACTTGACCTCCCCAGTGCAAAAACGATGATCGACACTGTCAAACGTCAGGTCATGGACCTGATCGGATGCACTGAAAACGAGATTCTCTTGGGCAGTGCCAAGGCAGGTTGGGGAACCGATGAGGTATTGGAAGCCGTTGTGGGGCGTGTGCGTGCGCCGAAGGGGGATCCGGACGCTCCTCTCCGAGCCCTCATCTTTGATTCTGTGTTTGATGAATATCGAGGCGCGGTTGCATATGTGCGGGTATTTGACGGAACCGTGCGCGAGAAAGATCGGATTCAATTCTTCTCGAACGGGAAGCAATTTCAAGCCGAGGACATCGGGATCCTGGAGATGGAGAGGAAGCGCGTGGGGGCGCTCGTGGCAGGAGATGTCGGCTATGTCATCGCCAATGTCAAAGACGTTCACGACACGAAGGTCGGTGACACGATCACGCATGCCGAGCGACCCGCGGCCGGGCCGTTGCCGGGTTACAAAGAAGTGAAGCCCATGGTGTTCAGCGGCATGTATCCTTCGAACAGCGACGAGTTTGCCGAGCTGCGCGATGCGCTCGAGAAGCTCAAGATCAACGACGCGTCGCTCATCTTTGAGCCGGAAACCTCGCTTGCCCTGGGATTTGGTTTTCGCTGCGGATTTCTCGGATTGCTCCACATGGAGATTGTCCGAGAACGGCTTGAGCGCGAATACAATCAATCGCTCATCAACACCGTCCCGAACGTTGAATACCGTGTGGCCAAGACCACCGGCGAAGTTCTGCACGTCGACAACCCCGCGTTCATGCCTTCGGCCGGAGAAATTGAGAAAGTCGAGGAGCCGTACATCAAGGGGCAGATCATTTCCCCCTCTGAGTATATCGGCGCAATCATGAAGCTCTGCATGGATCGCCGTGGTATTCATAAGAACACCACATATCTGAGTCCTGAGCGGGCGGACATCCACTATGAGCTGCCGCTGGCCGAGATCATCTTTGATTTCTATGACAAGCTGAAGTCCCTTTCCCGGGGGTATGCTTCGTTCGACTACGACTTCCTGGAATATCGGGAGTCCGACCTTGTCAAGCTCGATGTTCTGCTTAATGGGGAGCCCGTCGATGCCCTTTCGACCATTGTCCACCGCTCGAAAGCCTACGATTGGGGGAGAAAGCTGTGCGGGAAACTTCGAGAGCTCATTCCTCGTCAAATGTTTGAAGTCGCAATTCAGGCAGCCATCGGCAGCAAGGTGATCGCTCGGGAAACGCTCAGTGCGATGAGAAAAAACGTTCTTGCCAAATGCTATGGCGGCGACATAACACGAAAACGGAAACTTCTGGAAAAACAAAGAGAGGGCAAGAAGCGCATGAAACAGGTCGGACGAGTCGAGGTGCCGCAGGAAGCATTCCTGGCCGTGCTCTCCATGGAGGACTAATGAAAGAATCCCGAAAGAAGAAAACGGATCAAACCGCCGAACAGCGATCCTTCAAAGAGAAATTCCTTGCGTTCCTAAAGGAATTCGGGATTGTGTTTGGAGCTTTCCTCATTCTGAACAACTTTGTGATTGCCTCGTTTCTTGTTCCGACCGGCTCGATGGAGAATGAGGTGATGACCGGCGACTTACTGTTTGTCAATAAGTTCATCTATGGCGGCACGTCGCCGCGGAATATTCCTTTCACAAACGTCAGGCTTCCATGGTTCCGGGTCCCCGGGATTCGCGACGTGGAGCGAGGCGATGTGATAGTCTTCGTCTTCCCGGGCTATCGTGACGAGGTGAACCCGGAGGAGTTTACGTTCTATTTGAAGCGGTGCGTTGCTTTGCCAGGTGACACGCTGCAAGTCATCAATCGAGTCCTGTATGTCAACGGGAAGCCATTCCCGCTGCCGCGCAATCAGAAGTTCACCTTCCAGCGGATGATGCCGCCAGATCAGATCGACGATCGGATTTTCCCGAAGGGGGTGCCATGGAATGAAGACAACTACGGACCCATTGTCATACCCAGGAAGGGAATGGTGGTTCCGCTGTCGGCGAAGAATATTCAGGCTTGGGATACATTCATCCGGCGTGAGGGACACACGGTTCGCCTCAATGGGGACCAAATAGAAGTTGACGGAAGCGTTGTTGCTGAATACCGGGTCGAGAAGGACTACCTGTTCGGCATGGGAGACCACCGGGACAATAGTCTCGATGGCCGGTATTGGGGCTTCATCCCGAAAGAAAACCTCGTTGGCACGCCGCTCATCGTCTATTGGTCATGGGACACTGACATTCCGATTTACAGCATCTTCGCAAAGCTTGGGTCAGTGCGCTTAGGTCGGATTGGCACGCTGATTAAGTAAGAAGCATGGGCGAAGAGACCGTCAAGAACGAGGAAGAGATCAGAAGTCCTCAATACGTTTCCGGAGGGCAACAATCTGGCTCGCCTCCACCGGAGAGAGCTGATTCTGGGCGCAGAGCAAGGGTGATCAGTTACATCAAGACCCTTCTCTTCACGCTTCTCATCGCGTTCACGCTGAAGGCGTTCATCGTTGAGGCATATCGCATTCCTTCGGGCTCGATGGAGAACACGCTCCTGGTCGGCGATTTCCTCTTTGTGAACAAGTTTGTCTACGGGCTCAGGACGCCGCGGCACTTGCCTCTCACGAACCTTGCCATCCCCTCCATCTCCCTACCCGGCCTCAGGAGCGTCCGACGCGGTGATGTGATTGTCTTTGAGTTCCCAGGTGATCACGAGCAAATGCAGGATCCTGAATCCACGAACTACATCAAACGGTGTATCGGGCTACCCGGGGACACTGTGCGGATCGTCTCTGGTCGAGTTCTGGTCAACGACGGGGAATTGGCGTTGCCGGCGTCTGCAAAGGTTACGCACAGAGGATTTCATGCTGGATCGGAGAACGGTCTGTTTCCAGCTGGCGCCGGATTCACGGAAGATGAATATGGCCCGCTGGTCGTTCCGAAGAAAGGAGATGTCGTCGATCTCACCTCGGTGAATATCGATCGCTGGAAAAAACTCATTGAGCATGAAGGGCACGAGGTGTACCGTACAGCGGCCGGGAAAGTCATGGTCGATGGTATTGAGTCCTCTTCTTACAGGATCCAGCGAGATTATTACTTCGTTCTCGGCGACAATCGTGAAAATAGTCTCGATAGCCGGTTCTGGGGATTTGTACCCGAGGAAAACGTGGTTGGCGAGGCCTTGATCGTCTATTGGTCGTGGGATCCGGGTCTTCCGGTGGCGAGTTTCTCGGACAAACTCAGAAGCATCCGGTGGGAAAGAATAGGAAATCTCATAAGATGATTCTCACTTGTCGATTGCCAATTGTCAGCTGGGTGAGGAAGAAAAGAAAGGCTCTCAACTAGAAATTGGAAATTTCCGCCAGGGGCGGACCCGCCAGGCTGCGTAGCGGGTCCCGCTTTTCGGGATCTCCCGCTTTCTGGATTCCGCTTCCATAGCGGGATTCTGAAAAGCGGAACCGTAAAGCGGGACTGGTGCGACTTTGGCGCAGAAAGTTCACGCATGGCAAGCCTCTACCTCCATATTCCGTTTTGCGAACATAAGTGCATCTACTGCGATTTCTACTCGATTTCGCCGAGGGAGAGTGCCGATCGGAACGAGGGGCTCATCAGTCGATTCCTCGATGCGTTGAAGAGGGAGATCAGCCTTCGGAGCAGGGACGAACGGTTCAAGGCTTCGTATGAGACAGTGTTTTTCGGAGGCGGGACTCCATCTCTCCTCTCTCCATCTGCCATTGATGGGATTCTTGATGTTCTCGCCGGTTCCTTCTCCATTGAACGAGATGCGGAGATTACTCTTGAGACCAATCCGGGAACTGTGGACCTTCAAAAGCTCAAGGCTTTTCGTGCGATTGGAGTGAATCGGCTTAGCTTGGGTGTACAGTCATTCTACGACGACGACCTCCAATTCCTGAGCCGTATCCATTCGTCTGGGCAGGCCAAAGAGAGTATTCGGGATGCCCATCAGGCCGGATTTCAAAACGTCAGCATCGACCTGATTTTTGCGCTCCCCTCGCAGACCAGAGACCGTTGGGAATCAAACCTCAGGCAGGCTGTCGAGCTGAATCCAACGCACCTTTCTTGTTACAGCCTCATTCTCGAGCCGAACACGCCGCTGTTCAGAATGGTCGAGAGCGGTCAAGTTGCACTCTTGAGTGTCGATCAGGATGCAGAGCTGTACGAGCACACGATCCACTTTCTTGGAACGCAGGGTTACGAACAGTATGAGGTGTCGAACTTCGCGAAACCCGGTTTCAAATCACGCCACAACAGCAACTACTGGAACCACACCAACTATCTCGGTTTCGGACCATCCGCACATTCCTTTTGGTCATCGGCGCAATCCGGCGGCCTTCCGACACGTTGGTGGAACCTCGCAAACGTGACGGGGTATGCGGAGCGATTGGAAAGGGAAAATCTCCCGGTCGCCGGGGAAGAGGAACTGACGACTGAACAGCTCATCGAAGAAGAAGTCCTCTTGGGGTTGAGGAGCGAGGGCCTCGACGCCGCGGGTTTCCCAAGGAAGTTTGGGAGAGATCTGATGGCTGAACACAGGCCGAAGATCGATGCGCTCATCAGCAACGGCATGGCCATCGTGAAGGACGGAAAGATTCGTTTGACATCCAAAGGGTATCTGGTGTGCGATGAGATCAGCGCATCCCTTCAGTTGTAGATCGACATCGTGTTGCAGTTCAATCCTTTTCCTTATACATTGGCATCGTTTTCTTCATTGGATTTGAGTTTGCATTCGTTTTCATCATGTCGAGGTGGGAATGGAACATAAGAAGATAAACCGCATTGTTGCTTTTGGGGTTTTCATCATCTCTCTGATTACGTATACGATGACTCTCTCGCCGACG